>DAIOVK010000442.1:0-3183 GCA_036759045.1 Kapaibacterium sp. (SeqCode)
TATAGTGGAAATGGTTATGATGGCACTATTGTGCATAATCCTACTTCTGTTGAAGGCATAAATGGTAGCAGAGCTTTGTATTTCCAGCCAAGAACTGAAATAGGTAATGAAGGCGACCATATTCTTTTACCAAGAATTCCTTTTGAAAATTATGATGAATTTTCTATTTCAATGTGGGTAAAAGAAGATACTATGACTAATCTTGGTGGAGAGGGATATATATGGTTTGGTGACCATTGGACTGGATGGCTAGGAATTACAAATATGTATAAGACTCGTTTAGTTCCACCAAATTATGTTCAATTTGCTGTTGGTGCTGCTTATGGAATCGAACCGGAAATCAATTCAATTTACTTAAACGATTATCGGCATAAATGGATGAACTATGTAATGACATATAATGATAAAATGTTAAAAGCATATATTAATGGAATATTGATTAGTTCTATGCAGCAAGAAATAAAAATAGAAGGAAATTTTGCAGCTATTGCATCACATCATTTTAATAATTTTGTTTCTACTCGTTTCAAAGGTGCAATTGATGAAGTAAAAATTTACTGCCGTGCTTTAACAAACAAAGAAATTTTAGACGATTATGAAAAAATTTTCCCTCCAATTTATGGCGATTGTCAGGAAACAGAATTTGAATTGAAAGATGTAATTAATACTAACATTAATTACATTGGAAAAGCAAAAGTAGTTGATGATTATATTCGTTTAACAAGGGCTGCCGGCTGGAAAACTGGTGCTGCATGGCTTAGAAATTTAGCACCAATCGGAAATGGTTTCGAAACAACTTTCTCATTTAGAATTTCAGACGGTTTCCGTGCTAATCCAAACGAATACTCAGAAGCCGGTGGTGATGGTATTGTTTTTGTTCTGCAAAATAATAATGATTCTATAATTGGTGGAGAAGAATGTCTTATTGGATATGCCGGTATTCCAAATTCTCTAGCTATTGAAATAGATATGTATCAAAATAAAGACCTTAATGACCCTAATGGAAATCATATAGCAGTCCAAACAAACTGGTTTAAACCAAATACAGCAATGCACAATTCAAAAAATACTCTTGGGATTGCATCGGACATACCAGTTATTAAATCAGATGGTTCACAAATTTATTATTGCAAAATCAAATATGATGCAGACTTAGAAAAATTGTATATTTATTTCGATACTGAAAATGTTTTAGATAGTCCAGTACTCACAATAAATGATTTTGTAATCGACAATTACATCGAAGCTGGCTGCAGTTGTACTTATGTGGGGCTTACATCTTCAACTGGGGAGTCATATCAAAACCACGATATTTTAAGCTGGCATTTCAAATCATCTGATAATATAGAACTTAAACCCGAAATAATTGGTGATTTTATGATTTGCAAAGGTGCAGAAGCAAATCTAATGACTTCTAAAAAATACTATTCATATCAATGGTCAACTGGTGAGAATACTCAGGCAATTAGTATTAATTCTCCCGGGGTATATTCTGTAATCGTTACAGATAAATTTGGTTGTGTTGGTTATGATACTGTAAACGTTGCTCAATCTGAATATATTGCTTATTATAGTTTCAATGATAGTACTGCAATAGATTTAAGTGGTAATGGTTTTAATGGAACATTAATGAATAATCCTACTCCTGTTAAAGGTGTAAACGGTGGCACAGCTCTATATTTTCATACTAGATCAAAATTTGGAAATGGAGGCGACCATATCCTATTACCAAGAATTCCGTTTGAAAGTTTTCAACAATTTTCTATATCCATGTGGGTAAAAGAAGATAGCTTGTCTGACCAGGCAGGTGAAGCATATTTTTGGCTTGGAAATTACGATACCGGCTGGTTTGGAATAGGTAATTTCTTAGAAACCAACTTAGACCCAATTAATAATATACAATTTGCTGTTGGTGCTAATTCAGAAATTAATCCAATTTATTCGGAGTTTATAGATTCATATAGGAATAAATGGATTCATTATGCTATGACATACAAAAATAAAAAAGTTAAGGCGTTTATAAATGGTGTTTTGATTGATTCCACTGAACAGGATATTAATATTCAGGGTGATTATGCAGCGATTGCATCACATAAATTTGGAGATTTAATATCTACCCGTTTCCAGGGAGCAATTGATGAAGTTAAAATCTTCTGTGGTGCTTTAACAGATGAAGAAATAAAAGAAATTTATGAAGTAGAAGAACCTATTACTGACTGTATACCAGTTGATTTTGAATTAAATCAAGTGATAAACTCTAAAATTAACTATATTGAAAATGCAGTTAAAAATAACGATGCTATAAGAATATCAAATGCTTCAAGATGGACAAAAGGAGCTATCTGGTATAAAGATTTAGTACCTCTTGCCAATGGTTTTGAAACAACTTATTCCTTTAAAGTAACAGATGGTTATCAAGCATATCCTTATGAATACTCAGAACCGGGCGCCGATGGAATTACATTTGTTATTCAAAATAATAATAATTCAATTGTTGGTAGAAGCGCTGGGGATATGGGCTATACTGACATACCAAATTCGATAGCAATTGAATTAGATTTTTACACAAATACAAATTATAATGACCCTGATGATAATCATTTAGCAGTTCAGTCAAATAAACAAGGTATAAATACAGCTATGCACAATTCTGAATATACATTAGGTTTAACCTCAAATATACCACATGTTAAATCTGATGGCTCAGAAATTTATTTTGTAAAAATATACTACGACTCAGAATTAAAAAAATTAATGATTTATATGAATACAACTGAAGAATTTACTGTCCCAGTTTTAACTATTGACAATTTCCAAATTGAAGACTATTTAGATTTAGATTGTAGTTGTGCTTATGTAGGTTTTGTTTCAACAACAGGTGACTCTTATCAGAATCACAATTTATTAAGTTGGCATTTCAAATCTTCTGAATTTTCTGGAACTAAAGTCAATATAATTGGTGATTTAAATTTATGTGCTGATACTGATGGGAATTTATCTACCGAAAAGCAGTACAAGTCTTATAAATGGTCAACAGGTCAAACAACAAGAGATATTAAAATATCAAGACCGGGAAATTATTCTGTTGAAGTAGAAGATTATGACGGCTGCAAGGGTTATGGAAATGTTGATGTTGGTTATGAAGAATTAGTTGCTTATTACAGTTTTGAAGATGGTAGTGCA
>DAIOVK010000443.1:0-3167 GCA_036759045.1 Kapaibacterium sp. (SeqCode)
GATGAACTCCACTTCAAGCGTGGAGTTCATCTTTTTTACCCCCCAAAAGGTCTTTCGTTTTCAAAATTCGGTAAAAAATGCGTGCTGCTTTCGAGTTCCTGCACCCAACCGTTTTCAAAGCCAAGTTCTTCAAGTTCCTGAGTAACAATTTCGTAATCTTCAAATCTTAGTTTTCGTGAAAGTGTTGGGTGGTTCATTACTTCAGGTATTGGGTGGTATTGAGACATAAGCGAAATGTGAATCTCATTGGACATTTCATTTGCAATATATCTTAAAACGCTCAAACTGTTTTCCACATTACCCGGCAAAACAAGATGCCTTATAATCATTCCACGCTTAGCATAGCCATCGTCATCAGTTTCAATTTCGCTTCCAACTTGGCGATACATTTCTTTAATTGCTGCTGTTGCTATTTCCGGATAATTTACAGCATCTGAAAAATCTTTTGCAATCTTAGAATCCATATACTTGAAATCTGGAAGATAAACGTCAATCAAGCCATCTAATTCTTGGATAGTAGAGAGTTTATCGTAAGAATTTGTATTATAGACAAAAGTAGTTTTTACACCAATTTTTTTTAGATGCTCTATAATAGCTTTTACCTGAGGAATTACGTGGCTTGGCGAAACGAAACCAACAGAATGGCAGCCGCTTTCTAAAAGTTCAATAATTTGAGCTATAACCTCGTTAAAGCTAATTTCAGAATAAGAAATAGATTTAGCACGACTGATTTGGTAATTTTGGCAGTAAATACATTTTAAATTGCAGCCAGAAAAAAAGATATTGCATATACCAGAAGAGCCGCTTATTAGCGGCTCTTCTCCTAAGTGTCTGCAAATTGTTGATATTGAGAAATTTAGATTAGTATTGCAATAGCCGGTTTTAAGTGAATTTCGGTTTGCGTTACATAATCTTGGACAAATATTGCATTTATCCGTTCTAATCATTATTTATCTTGCCTCAGTTAATTCTTTGAATTTCAAATAAACGTTTTGATTAACTGAAAGAGTGGCAAGATAGTATGAAACTGAATTTCTTGGTTTAGAAAGATAATTGGAAGGAACTGCTATATATATTCTTTCGTTTGGAAATTCAGTTTGAATTAGATTAAACATATCATTTGCTTTGTCGAAATCATCAGTAGTATGAAGGAAGGACAACTGAGAAATAGGCAAAGAAACAAGCTCGTTAAAAGGGGAGTAGCAAAGCATAAGAATTTCAGAGGTGCTTGTATTGGTGTCTTCAGCAGTAAGTGATTCGATTTTTAGCGTTGGAACGCCGAAACCTTCAATTTCATTTGCTGCTTTATAAGACAGGTCAATAATCCTGTTCTTTACGAAAGGACCTCTGTCGTTAATTCTTACGAGAGTGGATTTGTTGTTTGAAGTATTAGTTACTTTCAAAATAGTGCCGAAGGGAAGCTTACGGTGTGCTGCAGTGCTTGCATGCATATTGTATTTTTCACCGCTTGAGGTTTTGCGTCCATGAAATTTCTTTCCATACCAAGATGCTTTACCTTCAGTTGTTTTAAGCTCTATGGAGGGATAATAAATTTCATTAATTGAGGAGTCAATAGATAGGAGGTCTTTCAGTTCGAAGCCGTCTATTCTACCGTTGTTTTCCCCGGCTATTAATTTATATTCGTTGCTACTTCCTGCCTTTAAGAAAATTGTTATAAGAGTGATAAAAGAGAATAATAAAATAGATGAGCCAATCCTCTTTATGCTGATTGCCTTGCTATTATACTTTTGCAGACGCTCTTTTATGAATTCTTTTAACATTTTAACCTTTATAAATTAAACAAAATATTACAATTTGTAAATTATGCACTTACAAACTTTTTAAACTTAAAGTTTTTTTGGTTATATTACAATTAATGAGAAATTAAATTTTTTTAATTAATTATTAATTAATAAAGTGAAAAAAAGATTAAATCAAGATGTTAGCTATAAAATTGCAATTGTTAGGACTGACGGTCTGGGCGATATGATTTTAACTCTTCCTGTATGTCAGGCGTTAAAAGAAATAAACAGTAATTTTCAAATTACATTGCTTGCCTCGTCTTATACTGCTCCAATATTAGAAAACTATCCCTTTATTGATAATGTTATTTTCGTTGATAAATCTATAAATAGTATTTGTAAAATTTTTAGAGAAAATAAATTTGATATTGTTTTTTTTCCAAGACCTAAATTTGAGGAATCGCTTGCTGCTTTTGTTTCTCTGATTAAATACAGAGTTGGAAGTGGTTACCGCTGGTATTCTTTCCTTTATAATAAAAAAGTATTCGAGCATAGAAAAGATGCAAAATTTAATGAAGCAGAATATAATTTACATTTAGTTGAGCATTTATTTAATTTAAAACTTGAATTGAAACCTACAAAACTTAACGCAACTGAGGAAGCATTTCAAACTTTAAAAAAGAAAATAAATAATATTTATTTTGATATTGAAAAGGAAAATTATTTAGTTATTCACCCCGGAAGCAAGGCATCGGCAAAGGATTGGTCGCCGGTAAATTTTGGGTATTTAGCATCAGAAATAAATAAAGAAATTAATGTAAAAATTGTGATTACCGGCGTTGCAGGTGAATTCGAACTATGCAATAAAGTTAATTCTGTTTGCACCGAAGCTTTTAATTTGTGTGGGAAATTGAGCTTGGCAGAAACCATTGCCCTTATTTCAAAAGCAAAACTATTTATTTCAAACTCTACAGGTGTTTTGCATATAGCTGCTGCACTCGGCATTCCAGTAATCGGACTTTATCCGAATACTCCGCATATATCAAGCAAACGCTGGGGACCTCTCACTGAAAAATCCACAATAATTTCACCACCGCAAAATAGTTCGTCTGAATACAATGACGATATGAGCCAAATTACAGTCCAAACTGTTTTAGATGCTGTTAAAGTCATACTATCAGCAAACTGATAGCATGACAAAAAGAAAGTCATGCTAT
Source organism: Kapaibacterium sp. (SeqCode) (assembly GCA_036759045.1). GTDB lineage: Bacteria > Bacteroidota > Ignavibacteria > Kapaibacteriales > UBA2268 > JAAYJM01. Next base: position 2,960 of record DAIOVK010000443.1, read on the forward strand.
CAACTTGTTGATTGTATGACTAAAAGAACTGTGTTTCTGAATCTCAAGTTCCGTGTTTGCAAAGATTTGTGAGATTCTTCACTTCGTTTGCCAATGACATCTTTACATTTATCGGTCATTCTGAACGAAGTGAAGAATCCAGAGAGTAGTGGTAAAAAAAATTTTCTGGATTCTTCGCTGCGCTTCAGAATGACAGGGGTAAAATTTT
>DAIOVK010000444.1:0-3167 GCA_036759045.1 Kapaibacterium sp. (SeqCode)
TGTATCTAAAAGGACTTTATCCAAGCCAGCAATAAGCCATCCCATTAAAATTACAAATGAAATTCCTATTACAACTCCAAGAGATGCTAAAAAAGCACGTAATTTATTTACTCTTATAGCATCAAATGAAATTACAATAGCTTCCGATATTTCTGAAAATTTCATTTTATTCAAATTCTGCTATTTCTGAAACCTTTGGTACTACTGGATTACCATTTTGAACATCAGATTCTACCAAACCGTCCCGTAGGCGAATAATCCGATGTGAATAATGGGCAACTTCTTCTTCGTGAGTAACTAAAATAATAGTATTACCGCTTTCCCAAAGTTTATTAAAAAGAATCATAATCTCTTTTCCAGTCTTTGTGTCAAGGTTACCAGTCGGCTCGTCTGCTAGAATGATTGAAGGATTATTTGCTAATGCTCTTGCAATAGCAACTCTTTGTCTTTGACCACCGGAAAGTTCGTTGGGTTTATGGGTAACTCTATCGCCCAGCCCAACATCTTCAAGTAACTTGTGAGCAATATCCTTGCGTTTTGAAGAACTTACTCCACCATAAACTAGAGGAAGTTCAACATTTTTCAAAGCCGATGCACGTGGCAAGAGATTAAATGTTTGAAACACAAATCCGATTTCCTTATTTCGAATATCTGCCAGTTCATTATCGGTCATATCGCTTACATCGTATTCCTTAAATAAATATTTACCTGTGCTTGGCGTATCTAAACAGCCGATAATGTTCATAAGAGTTGATTTCCCGGAGCCAGATGGTCCCATTATAGAAACATACTCATTCTTTTTTATCGTTAAAGTAATATTTCTTAAGGCGTGGACATATTCCACACCCATTTTATATACTTTAGATATATTTTCAAAATGTATTAATGCACCGTTTTGATTTGTTGTATCCATCTTTTATGTTTAGTTGTTTATTCGTTTAGTTGTTTATTCGTTTATTTGTTTATTTGTTTATTTGCTGATTCGTTTATTTGCTGATTCGTTTATTCTTTTGTTTGTTTGTCTCCTTCCCAAGTTGCACTTGGGAAGGAGGATTTTTTAAAATTTTATTTCTTTCTTTTGCAATTAATTATTTAAATGTCATTCTGAGCGTAGGGAAGAATCTTAATTCTTGTAATAGCAATGACATGAGATTCTTCACTTCGTTTCAGAATGACAATACACTATTTCATTAACAATTAATAATTAATAATTAATAATTATTCTTTCTTTTTCTTTGACAAAGAATCAATTTTAATAACAGAGCCATCTTTCAATAATTTGCTGACAGCCATATAGCTTCCGCTAACAACTTCTTCGCCTTCTTTTAGACCTTCAGTAATTTCGATAAAACCTTTATCACTGATACCGGTTTTTACGGTAGCCATCTTTACTTTTTTCCCGTCTTTTACAAAGACAACAGAAGCAGGTCGTTCAACTTTTTTCTTTTTATCTTCCTGTTCAACAGTTTTAATATTCTGACTACCAACATCTGGAGCGGTTTCAAGTTTAGAATCGCGAACAGTAACAGATTGAAGAGGAATGGCTAATACATTTTCACGGGTTTCTGTTTCTATATCGACGTTGCAACTCATACCGGGACGAAGGCGGGCTTCTTTATCCAATAATCTGATTTTTACCTGAAAATTGGTAACCTGGTCTTGAGTTCCGAGAGAACTTTGAATAGCAGAATGTCCAACTTCAATTACTGTTCCTTTATAAATCACATCTTGAATGGCATCGATTTCAACGCGGGCAGTATCGCCGATTTTCACCATAGTAATATCATTTTCATCAACTTCGACAATAGAATTCATAACGCTTAAATCAGAAATCACCATCATTTCAGTTCCGGCGTATTGAGCTGTCCCTACAACTTTTTCACCCTTTTCGACGCTTAGTTTTGTAACTATGCCGTTTATGGGAGAGAAAATAGTGGTTCTGTCTGCACTTCGCTGAATTTGTTTTAAAGTAGCAAGTGCTTGTTCATATTGATAAAGAGCAGACTGATAGTTCTTTTCACTTTGGTCGAAATTATTTGTAGCAGCTTCAAATTCATCTGTAGAAGCGAACTTTTTAGCATATAATTCAGAAACTCTGTTCAGTTCAGATTTAGCTCTTTCGCGTGCAAGTTTGCGGGCATCAATTTGCACTTTAGCAGCTTCTGCAGCTGCTTTATATTGTTCAAGCTGAGTTTCGATGATGTCTGGTTTAATTCTGGCTAAAAGTGAATTTGCTTTTACAGTATCGCCTTCTTTAACTGCCAGAAACACTATTTCGCCAGAAGTTTCAGAAGAAATCTTAACTTCTGTTTCGGCTTCAATTTTTCCAATTGCAGTTACAGTTTGAGTAATTGTCTTTTTCTCTACTTTTGTAACTGTTACCGATATTGCAGCATCGCTTTTACCGGCTACTAAGAAAATTATAATTGCCGCAATAATGATAACAAGAAAACTTATTGTTATATAGACTTTCTTTTTTGATTTTTTCTTTGCCATTTTTTATGTATCCTTTTGAAATCAATTAAAGTTCTGATTAGCTTCTTCAGTAATAATATCGTGTCTGTTAAAAACCGCGGTATCAGCTAACATATCGTGAAATGCCTGCCTTTTTTGAGAAAGAACAAAGAAAAAGCCGATAATCAAAGCAATTGAAACAATAGTTGATAATGTATTAATTAAACTAATATTTGTAAGAAGCCAGATAACAGAAATAAAAGATGCTGAGTTTTTAATAAGATATCGTGTTAGCAATTTTGTAGTACTTGCTTTTCTTCGGTTGGAATCAGCTATTTGAATACCAAGTATTAATTTGCCAACAGTTGCACCGATTAAAATTTCGAGAGAGAAGAAAACAAGGATAAGAATATAGCTAAAATAAAAATTAGACATATTATCAGCCATAAATGAGTTGGTTAGTTCTTCTATCGCTGCAACGTCAGTCGCACTTTCCTGAACTTGTTCACCTAAAATTGTTGCTGATTCGAAAAAGCCGGTTGCATTATAAACAAGCAGGATAATAATAATGACAATAAGAAAATCAATGAGTGCAGCAGCAAAGCGTTTGCCAAATCCCGTTCTCGAAGCCAATTCATCGACGAAATAAGGAGCCGGCTGAGCTAAGTGAAATTGTTTTTCTTCATCAGACATATTTTTAAAGCACTCCTTAC
>DAIOVK010000445.1:0-3150 GCA_036759045.1 Kapaibacterium sp. (SeqCode)
TCACAAGTAATTGATAAAACAGAACTTGAGATTCTTCACTTCGTTCAGAATGACAAACAAAAGTAAAGATGTCATTCTGGCGTATGCCCGAATCCATCTTACTTTTTGGTTATTTGTTATTGGTCATTAGTCATTAGTGTATAACTACTAATGACTAATAACAAATGACTAATGACCTATAAAAACTATTTTTAAGATGGATTTTGGCATACGCCAGAATGATAGCGTCTTTTTATAATGCTAACAGCTTGATGTTCGTTTAACTTGCTTTTTACCTAATTACGCTAAACCTAAGTGTTTCAATATTATTTCCATTCCTTACAGTGCAAAAATAAGTGCCAATCGAAAGATTTGTTATATCAATAGCTTCATTGCCAATAAAATCTTTTTTTAGTATAACTTTTCCATAAATATCCGATATTTGAATATTTCCATAATCAAGATTAATGTAAATATAATCATTAGATGGATTTGGATAAATCAATAAATGATTAGAATTATAATTATTGTTTACGCTACTAGATTTTTTTCCAAGAGTTCCGTCATCGTTGATATTTTGGGCAAAAATATCAAAATCACTTGTACTCATAGAATTTCGGGCATCTTCCCAGTAGGCAACCCACATATTATTCTTAAATTTAGAAAGCATTACTCGTCCTTTGTATGAATTATTGTTGCAAAGGAGAATTTTTTCCTGCTCCCAGACGTAGTTTCCGTGATTATTTATTCTCATAGCATAAATTTTATCAGTAGCATCTTCAAAGGAAGGATGCCTTTTATTAGAAATTGAGTAAAGTACATTTACATCATTTGAATCGCTTGCTTCAACACCACAAATAAATGGAGCCGGTTCTAATATATCAGTTAATTCAACAAATTCCTTTCCATTATCTCCCCAAACCCTTTCTCCGTTGTTATTTATTAAATTACCAAAAATTGCAGTATATCGATGAGTAGATTCCTGTAGGTCCTTTTCCCAAAATACATAAAGTTCTTTACTTTCAGATTTATAGTCAAAGTAAGGATAGTCATGGTCAGAATATTCTTCTAAGGAAACAACAACGCCATTGTGCTGGAATTGTTCAACTCCAACTTGATTTACGATTTGAGCACTTGTAGTTATATTCTTTCCTAATGCACTACGAAAAACGCTAATTACTCCACCATTGCCATCAGATTTAGCATCATGAACTAAATAGCCATCTGAAGGAATCCCGTCCAAATCATAAATAACAGTAGGTGTTGCCCAGAGCGGATTACCATTTGAATTGTATTTTTGAGCATAAATGTATCTGAAGGAAATAGCTCCAGGCATATCATCTACTTTTTCACTTTGCATCCAAACCAAAATAAAGGTATCATCGTTAGATGGAATTAAAATTGGGAACATAAAATCCCAATCATCTTCTACGAGAACAATATCCTTGCCCCAAAGCATATTTCCTTTATTATCTAATTTTGTTACATAAATTCTTGTTTCAGCATAAGAAGTATCAGTATAAAAATCGGGAGCAGCAGTCCAGGCAATTACAAAATTATTAGCCGAAGTTTCAATTAGAACCGGATTTCCGCAAAACGCAGTATCCTTATTGACTTTAATACCATTTGCTCCCCATTGGAATTTACCATAAGAGTTTATTTTATATGCAAATACATCGCTTTCAGGATTACTTGCCCCAGTATATCTTGAATCCTGAAAAACGATAATTGAATTGTTTTTGGAATCGCTTATCATTGAATAATCGGAAATCCATGTTTTTGTTGGATTGTCGCTTATTAACAAATCAGAATCCCATAGCTTTTCTCCGTCTTTAGAAAGCTTGGTTAAATATGTTTTGAAATTAAGATTATCGTCAAAATTCCAGGAAACATAATAACTATTGTCTGGACAAATCGCAATTTTGGGAAGAACTGCTTTCGATTCGCCTGAATTGAACATTGTATTCAGATTCGAATCGCTAGTCCATTGAGCAAAAAGACTGCAATTTGAAAGTAAGAATAAAATTAATATTAAAAATTTTTCCATATACTTACTCCTTATGGTAATAAAAAAAAATAATTTAAATATAAATCAATTATTTTGCAAGAAAAATATTTTTCGTAATTTGTATTTTTTTTAATCACAAATTCATTATGGCTTGGTTTCAACGTTCTAATAAAAATATAAAAGAACAGCAGCAAAAAGAAATGCCAGATGGCTTATGGACAAAATGTCCAAGTTGTTCTGAACTCATTTTCAAGAAGCAACTTGAAGATAATTTCTATTGCTGTCCTAAATGCAATTATCATTTCCGTATTGGAAGTAAAGAATATATTTCTATACTTTTTGACGAAGGAAGTTTTGAAGAAACAAATACAAACATTCGTTCTGCCGACCCGCTTAATTTTGTTGATAGCAAACCTTATACTGAGCGACTTCAAACAAACTATGAAACTACTGGTTTAAACGATGCTTTAACAACTGGAACAGGAAAAATTAATAGTATTCCAGTTTCATTCGGTTGTATGAATTTCAGTTTTATTGGTGGCAGTATGGGGGCAGTAGTAGGCGAAAAATTCTATAGAGCTGCTAAATATTCTATGGAGAAAAAAATTCCATTTATAATAATTAGTGCTACTGGCGGTGCTAGGATGCAGGAAGCTGCTTTGTCCCTTATGCAAATGGCAAAGACATCTGCTGTTTTAACTGAACTTGCTGAAGCAAAAATTCCTTTTATTTCTATATTAACTGACCCAACAACTGGTGGAATCAGTGCTTCCTTTGGTATGCTTGGGGACCTGAATATTGCTGAACCTGGCGCTTTAATTGGTTTTGCCGGTCCCAGAGTGATTGAGCAAACAATAAAAAAGAAACTACCCTCGGATTTCCAAAAAGCCGAATTTCTACTCGAACACGGATTTATTGATTCTATTGTTTCAAGAAATGAACTGAAAAATACTCTAACAAAGATGTTGAGTTGGTTTTAAGTATATTTAAGCAATGAATGAAGACCTTTATTTAAATGGTGATTACATAATTCTATCTTGTCATTCTGAACCCCAAGATAAAGCAAATGCTTTATTTAAATGGAGATGACAAAAGTAAAAGTGTCTTACCGAAACAGTGCTTTTCAGTCATACTATCAGCAAGCTGATAGCATGACAAGAGAT
>DAIOVK010000446.1:0-3145 GCA_036759045.1 Kapaibacterium sp. (SeqCode)
GATGTATTTGCTGCTATTGTATCGTAATTAAATATTCCTTCTTCAATTTCCAAAAGTTCATAAACAGAGTTTAAGTTCGCAACAGCATTGCAAATATCCGATGAGCCGTTATTTTTTATTTGGATTGTAACCTGAGCGGTTTCGCCAACATCAAGCTTTCCATTGTTATTTCCCTCTGGGTCTAAAACTGAAATTATTTCTAGTTCTAGCAAAGGTGCATGTGCAATTAATTGAAAGCTGCTATTCCAAATTAAAGTGTCCTGGCAAACTGATTGAATATTTATTAATATCGGCTCCATATCAGGAACATTTTTATTTAATAAAATCTCAAAGCCGTCTGGCAATCCATAAATACTGTCAGGTCCAATTGATAAATAGTTAGCTGTTCCCTCGACAAATGTTATAAATGGGCTATCGCTGCTCAAAGTAACAGAAACACTATCAGCAGGTAAAGAGCCGACATTCCTTAAATTAACAGTAAGTTTTACATTTTCGCCATAATCTGCCTGCCCGTTGCCGTTTCCTGTTTCGCTATCGTTTATTGAAAAAGAATTAAAAAGAAGGAAAGGAACATTGCTTGGTATTAGTTCGATTGTATCGACAACTGTAACTCTGTTTAAAGCAGTAATTGTAAGAATTAAATCAGTCGGCTCATCAGGAAGATTGATTAAATCCAAATCTATAAAACCATTGTTATCGGCATATCCGTAAGAAATAATTTCATAATTGTTTGAAAGGCATACGAGAGAATTTGGAGCATCAGTAGTAATTTCAAAGTTCTCCATACCAATCATAATATTTGGAAGATAGCTTGCTGCTATTTGGCTTAAAGTGTCTGTTTTAACCTGAAGAGACGGGTCGCCGAAAATATGCCATGTCTTATACATATTTGCTCCGTCTGTTCCATAAGCATCCATCATACCGCAAGAGCTATTATACCAAAGTCCGCCAACAGAACTCATTTCTTCATCAGCGAGTAAATCAATATACTCGTCTTGCCCACGCATTGGAGGCGCCCATGACTGATTTATAGAAGAAGCATACATTGCAACAGCACCGGTAGGATTGCCATTGCTGTTGTTTGTTGCACGAAGCCATGCTTCAGCAAAACAGGTAGTGCCAGCAAATTGACCGTTTACGCAAGCAACTGAATGAATATATGGAAGTTTCCAATCATTTGTCAGAGCATTCACATTTGTATTTGAATAGCCGGTTGTAACCCATGTAGTAGCAGAACCATGCCCACAATAGCAAATTTCCGTTCTGCCATAATTTAAGTTGTTTGTAATAGTAGTAGCATTGCCACCATTAGTTGCGTAAACTTGGTCAACCGTAGAATAAGTATAGTCGAGCAAATCATTTCGGATATTATCCATGTGCTGCCAGTCGCTTTCGCCATTGTCTCCAATGCCGGCACCTTCTTCAGAAGCAACTCCCATACCTTTTTTCAGCCAGTCGCCACTTACCAAATCGCGTTCATAGTGAACTGTTTTTGTAACTTGTGTTTGGACCTGTGTTACATTTTCAGCAGAAAAGCGTCCTACGAAAATATCAGGGTAATTATCACTTCCTTCGAGCAAAGCGTAACTTGGGTCTGAAGAACCACCTGCTGCTGATGGTGTAACGATTTGAGTTGCGTCTCCAACCAATAAAACGAAGGTTAATCCATCATTCAAATTATATTGTGTTTGAATATAATTCTTGATTGAAGTTGTATTGTTTCCGATTGTTGTAACATTTACAATAGTTGTTGGAATGCCTTTTTGATTTTTCCAGTTTACAAATGGTTGCATAGCTTCCATAAAAGGACCGTGGGATATAACTATCATTCGTCCCTGCTCTTCTACCGGAGTATAGCGGGTTCGAGTTGCAGAAAAGTTAATGAAGTGATTTCTATATATTCCTTTAAACTGGGTATTGATTTTTGGAGAGCGTTCTACTCTGTTTTTCTGATTCCAGCCGCCAGCTTGGTTTAATACGCTTACTTCGACTGTCATATCGTAATAAACACGCAGAACTCTTGTTACAGGGTTATATTGAAACGGATATGTTAAAATAGTTTGTCCGCGGTAATCCTTCATTATATACGGCTCTCTCATATCGGATAGAATTTCTGGATAAAATCTATCCATTTGGTAAACTCTTCCCCAGCGGTAAGGAACAGAGTTTGGGTCAATATCACGTGTGAAATTTCCTTTTGAAGGAGCAATTGTTACGTTTGGGAAATCTCTAAAAGAAGAAGAAAGCACGTTGATTTGCATTTCTGCTTCGTCTGGGATTATAATTGAAGCGTCAAGTTTAGCTAAATCAGGGGCGCCCTCTTCTAAAATTTGGGAAGCCATATCAACTGTTGCAATTGATGCTTCGCCATTCGGAGTTTGAACGCTATTCAGATAAAAACCAGATAAATTGAAATTAACTACTGTTGTTTGAATGTTTGAAGAAATTGCGTTTATGCTTGGCTTCGCTGGTGAAACTGACGTAATCGGAATCCATTCAGCAAATATATTATAAGTAAAACTTATGAGTGAAATAATCGTAAGTGTCAATATTCTATTCATCATCTATAACCTTTAATTTATTATAAATCCATAATTTCAAAAACCTCAATTTAAAAAAATATTTTAAATATTTTACAATTTATTTATGATTATAAATAATTATTTTAAAAAAAGTTATCATATTTACTATTTTTGCGGAGAGTATAACGAAGTATTTTTTTGTTTTTTCTTCAAAACTTTCGCAAAGTAAGGAAACTTTACGAAAGTAATAAATAGCCAGAGGCACTTAATCTTCGAGATGTAGAAAACCTCAGAACTCCAGACTCAATAACGAAAATAAAGGAGTTAGGAGAATTGCCTCTTAAAGAAATCTCAAATGTAGTGTTACATATAATTATAATGAATTAATTTTCAAGTGGAATTCATCGGAAGACTGCCAGTCATCCGATGAATTAAACAGATATGCTTACCAATGACATCTTTTCTCAGTCATACTATCAGCAAGTTGATAGCATGACTGAAAAGCACTGTTTCGGAATTACACTTTTATTTATGTCATCTCCATTTAAATAAAGCTTTTCATTTATCTGGGGGTTGCCAATGACATCGCTACAAAATATTTCAATACTATATCTATTAAGTCT
>DAIOVK010000447.1:0-3137 GCA_036759045.1 Kapaibacterium sp. (SeqCode)
TTGTCATTCCGAAACGAAGTGAGGAATCTCACAAGTCATTGCTATCACAGAGTTTGAGATTCTTCGCTGCGCTTCAGAATGACATACAAACGTAAAGATGTCATTACAAAAGAAGTGAGGATTGTCGCAAGATAGTTAGTTTATAATGAATTACTAAACTATTTGAAATGTTTGCATACTCTTCAACTGGAACTTCAATCTTTTTTTGAACCTTTATTACATCTTTTTGAATATCAATAAAAGTTTTTTCGATTCTCCCGTTAACAACACAAAAAGTGCAAAATTAACAGGAATAAATTTTTAAAAAGTGGTCAGTTTTCAGCGAGAAAGAATAGGGACTGGCATGCTAATCCTTGCTAAATACTCTTGTTCCCATTGTACCCTCCAAAATGATTTCATTTCTTCATTAACATCTGCTGTTCTTGGCATATCAATCATTTCTTGCTGCAAATTTCTCCTATCTTACATAATTTCGTGCCTTGCTGATACCCAATATTGCACTTTATCCCCCTTCTCCTTTTCCGGATACAAACCCGTTGGGTCGGTGAAAGAAGTTGGATTGTTGAAGCAGTAGTGGTACGGCGTTTGCGAGGGCTGCACGTCAAGGAGCGGGTTTATTGCAAGGAATTAAACATCATAGAAATGATTAAATAGCTCTTCTTCAGAAATATATCTGCTTGCCTGCCGAAATATTGCCTTGAGAGTTCCTTTATCTAATTCCTTATGATTTGGAATAGTTAATGTTTGTTTAAAATTGTTTTTAATTCTTCTTAATTTTATATGACTTCCCTTTTGAGATGCAATATCAAAACCAAATAGAGAAAAAATCATTACAACATTAATACCAGATAAATTTTTAAGTTTAGGCATATTCGAATTCGTTTAAATCAACATTAACCGATATAGCAGGGTTCTCAATAAAACCGTATTCATTATAATCTTCATTTTCAAAGTGTAGTGAAACTGCTTCTTTAATATTTTTCATAGTTTCATCCATTGTGAGTCCCTGTGTTACTATAGGAAATTCAGAACAATCGGCAGTATAGTATTTTTCCCCTTTTGATACTATAAAATGAATAATTTTTTTCATAGAAATATGTTATTAATTAATAATAATGCAAATTAGTAAAAATAATTTTATTTACAAATTCTTTTATTACTCAAGTCAGAACCTCTTTTGATTTTAAATATTTGCATTAAGAAAAAAATTCTTACAGCAAGGGAAAGGAAAATAACGTTGCTTTTTTCTTTTATCCCGACAGGGATTGTATTTTTGTAGAAATCAAAAGCCAGCAACTGCACTTATCCGGCCAGGGATTATATTTTACGCTACAATAATTTAATCCCTATCGGGATAAAATAAAAAAGGGGAAATCCATTGCTACAAATATTCAATTCCTTACGGGATAAAGAGTTTTGCATTTTTTCCTGCATTGTGCTTGAAATTCAGATGTCCAACATTTCGAAAATGTTGGACATCTAATTGCTTATTTCAAAGAACATTTAGCATTTATAAACCTTTGCAAAATGCAAATGTAGAAAATTTTGAAATGACATGCAAATTTAACAAGGGGTTGCAACCACTTGTTAGAAAGCATCAAATTCCTTCCCAAGTGCAACTTGGGAAGGAGGTAGAAAATAAAAGAATGTAGAGACAGGTCTTAGACCTGTCTCTACGCTTGACAAAAACCGCACTTTCGTAAAGTTTCCCAACTTTGCGAAAGTTTGGAAAAAGCAGGGCAGTAGAAAGGGCTGTCCTGCTATTTAATCAAACCTTACTTTTTATCGCAAGGTAACTGTGGACTCATTTTTTGTTCTTGATAGTTATTGCAAAAATAAAATGAATGTAATTTCCAAGAAGAATTTGTTTCCTTTATAAATTCAAACCAAATTATATCTTGATTATACTTGCTTCTTATCTTTATGAGGTGAAGAAAACTAAAATTTTTTCTTTCTTGATTATCATATACTTGATGCGTTTCATCATCTTCAAAATCATATCCATCTTGAAATTTACCATTTATAATATTCTTCTTAAGTAAATCTGAAGTAAATCTTAATGTCCATTCATCTGATGAGTTGCTTTTGTGTACTTTTGATATATCTTGAAATACAAAATATAAAGAATCTGCGTTCTTGATTAGATAATCAACATATAAATAGTTTTGCTTTAATTCTGATTTTTCAATACCATTATAATTTTTACAACTATTGAATGTTAATATCATAAAGATAATAACTGCTAAGATATTTATTGTTTTCATTTTTTAATATTCTCATTTTTATTAATTATGGAATTTTAATTATTCTACCAGGATTATTTGCTGTATATTGACGTATAGTTCTGTTATATGCGTATAGTTCAACATCTATTAAATCATAGTAATAATTGAATGAATCAAAACGATGCCCCATTTCATGAGAAAATGTAAGATTAAAATCCACTGGAACATGTAATTCATTTGTTAAAGACCCATCGAAATTATTTTTCCAAGAATGATACTTGCCAGCATCGCCATTTACTCCTTCATTTATAAATTCTGAAGCAATATAAATCCATTTATCATTAAGAGTATAACAATCATCATAAGAAGCTTCTTGGTTTTGATATTTCCAATCGCTGCTTGAACTTCCATTTAGATATTTATAATTTCTGCAACAATCCTCATTGTAATATGTAGCTATTTCTTTACCACTCAAAGAAACATCAATATTAATAGGATATCCATTATTAAAGTATTCAATTAATTCATTTCTTGTTCCTACATCTTTACTTTGCCAATCTAAACTTTCTCTTATCTTCTTTTCAACTTGCTCTTTGTCTTGGCCATCGTTGTATCTGTATAGAATTTCACCTTCTACACCGTTGATTGAGTACGACATTGAACCTACTTTCGTTCCCGTTCTTTCGCTGCTGGAACCTCCGCCACCACCATTTGTTCGTCCGCTAAATCTCGGTTCACTGTTCAATGCCAAAGATTCAGCATCCCATTTGTCTCTCATAAATGATTTCGTTTCTTCATAAGGTGTTGCTGTCCTTGGAATTGCAAGTTGTTGCTCAAGCAAAGATTCTGAATATTCCCTTCGAAATCTTGCTGGTAATACCGTCTGCACCTTATCCCCTTTCTCCTTCTCCG
>DAIOVK010000448.1:0-3133 GCA_036759045.1 Kapaibacterium sp. (SeqCode)
CCCTTTGAAAAAGTGGGGTAGGGGGGATTTTGACTTTCTATTTTTCATAAGTCCTCATTTCATTTCCATTTAAAAAAAATTCTCATTTTTTTAGGGGGTTCGAAATGACATCGATTTTTTAATAATCCAAACTTTACGAAAGTTAAGTAACTTTCTCAAAGTAAGAAGATTAGTACTTTTGTAAAGTTTCTTAACTTTGCAAAAGTTTAAAAACTAAACTATCTAAACCTTCTAATCTTCTAAACCTTATATTATCTCCATTTAAAAAAAAGGTCTGACTTGATAGTTAGGTTGCTAATGACAGAAAAATTATCAATTATCAATTATCAATTATTTCCTTTTCTTTTCAAAAAAAATTCCTTATTTTTAGGTAGTATAAATTTTGAGTAAAGAATATGTTACCACTAAACATTGCAATATTATGGCATTTTCATCAGCCATATTATAAAAAAGAAGGAGAATTTATTCTTCCCTGGGTTAGGTTGCACGGAGTAAAGGATTATTTTGATTTACCATTGCTTTTTAATGAATATCCCAAACTTAAACATACTATAAACTTAGTGCCATCTTTACTAATGCAGATTGATGATTACATCAGTGGAGCAACAATAGATAAAATTCAAAAGCTAACATTAAAAGCTCCTGAAGACCTGACTAATAACGAAAAAAGCGAAATCCTCCGCCTTTTTTTCCTATGTAATGTAGAAAATATGATTGTTACTCACCAGCGTTTTAACGAACTCTACAATAAAGCAAAAGATAAGGAAAATTTTGTAAAATTTGCGACTGAGCAGGAGTGGTTAGATTTACAGGTTTGGTATAATCTTACCTGGTTCGGATATTTTTCCAGAAAGAAAGATAGTATAAAAAAGTTATTTGAAAAGGGAGCAAATTTTTCAGTTCAGGAAAAAAAGCTATGTTTAGACGAACAAATAAAAGTGCTTGAAAACATAAAGCCGTTGCTAAAAATCATATCACTGAAAAATCAGGTGGAGTTAAGTTGTTCGCCAATGTTTCATCCAATATTGCCGCTACTTTGCAACAGTGAATCAGCAAAAGAGGCAATGCCCAACCTTCCAATGCCAAAACCAATTTTCAGATTTCCAGAAGATGCTTTAAGCCAAATCAAGCAAGCTAAAGAATATGTAAATGCAAATTATGGAATAAGCGTTAATGGAATTTGGCCCTCAGAAGGTTCTGTTTCCAATGAAACCTTGAAATTGATTTCTGAAGCAGGTTTCAAGTGGGCAGCGAGCGACGAGGAAATTCTTGCAAATAGCTTGAAGGAAAACTATCACAATACCGACAAATATTTTCCAAGAAAAATTCAAATAGAAGGCAGGGAAATAGCAATGCTTTTCCGTGACCATCAACTCTCTGATGCTATTGGTTTTACTTATTCCCGCTGGAATCATTTCGATGCAGCAAGTGATTTTTGCCAACGCCTAAGAAATATAAGGAGTGAAATTATCAGTAATTGCGGCGAAGATGCTCTTCGTTATGCCGTAGTTCCAATAATACTTGACGGCGAGAACTGTTGGGAATACTACAGCGAAAATGGCGTTCTTTTTTGCAGAGAACTTTTTAATCAGCTTTCAAACGAAAAAGAATTCCATTCACTTACCTTTTCGGAAGCAATTGATACGGAGCGGCTTGAATACCTACCGCCAATCAAAAGCATTAAAGCAGGTTCCTGGATAAATGCTAATTTTGACATCTGGATTGGCGAAGAAGAAGATAGAATTGCCTGGGCAAACCTTGCTCTTGCACGGAAAAAAATTGAAGAAAAAAAGAATGTTATTAGCAAAGAAAGTTACCAAAAAGCACTGAATTTGATTTATATCGCTGAAGGTTCTGATTGGTTCTGGTGGTATGGCTCACGACACAACGTAGAAAACAAAGATGATTTTGATGTGCTTTTCCGCTGGTATCTTGAGCAGGTTTATTTGACTATTGACGAAAAAATACCTGAAGAAATTAAATATCCCATTGGAAAAGGAAAAAATATTCAAATCCAAACACAATCACAGAATATTTTAAATATAAACATTAATGGAAAGTTTAGCAATTTAAAAAATTGGAAAAATTCCGGAGTAATTGAATTAGATAAAAGTTTAGCAGAAATGCACCAGGTAGGCGAAATCCTGAAGACTGCACGTTACTGTGAATCAGAGGGTATGATTTGTTTTGCTTTTGAATTTAAAGAAGTTCTAAACAAAAATTATAATATAATTTTAAATATTTTAGAACCTGTTAATTTAGTTTTCTCTATTGAAAATAAAATATTTACTTACTCATCTAATAGAAATACTAAACCAGAGAAAATAGAATTTGCAAACGACGAAATCATAGAACTTCAATTTTCAAAGAAAAATATTTTGCAACAGTTAATCAACGAGAAAAGTAATTTAAAATTTACTATAAACACGATAACAGACAAATCAAACATAATTTACCCGCGACAAGGTTCTTTTGAAATGGAAGTAAGGAAGTAAAAATGGGAAAATATGACATAAAACGGTATAATTTCGATACGAAAAAAACAATTGATATTTATAAAAAAGAAGAACCGAAATCAAAATATTCAAAAAAAGACATTACCAATTTAGCTTTAATTGCTTTAAGAAGAAATAATTTAAATTACTCAAGAGCTTATGAGAACTTTAAGGAAAAAATATTGGAGCTAAATAATAAAGTCAGGAGCCAACCCACAAAAAAAGTTGTTAACGTTGTTCGATACTGGCTTTCCGAAATTACTTAGGAAATCAGCTATTTGTTTATATGGTTTATGGTTTATGGTTTCAGAACTCCTGATGCCTCGAAGTTTGATATTTCGCATGCTTGTCATTCCGAACCCCCTTATAAAACAAGACCTTTATTTAAATGGAGATGACATCACTAAAAGTGTTATTCTGACGAATGTAAAGATGTCATTGGCAACCCCAAGATAAAGCAAATGCTTCATTATAATAGAGATGACATCACTAAAAGTGTCATTCTGACGAATGTCAGAATGACACATAATATTGCTATTATTGTTAGCGGTTTAGTATTACATATATCACATATTAAATTTATTTAACTCACCTTACGCAATTCCTCTTTTGAGAAATGAAAAAGTGTAGTGTTGAAA
>DAIOVK010000449.1:0-3129 GCA_036759045.1 Kapaibacterium sp. (SeqCode)
TATCACCTTATTGAATGCTAAAAACTGTCCAACATATTGGTAGCGGGTTACTATCATTGCTATAAACAAAGCATTTCTAAGGAATTTTGCAAACTAGAAATACTTTTTCTACAAATAGGAAGCAACTATGTTGCTTTTCCTACACTTAACGAAAGTTTATTAACTTTTGTATTGTTTTGTTGGGTAAGCGTAAAGATGTCATTTCGAGTGCAGCAAAGAATGACAAGACTGCTGAAAGTAGTATTTCAAAAGGTCTGGGGTTCATTAGAAGATGAAAAAATTCTACAAAATAGGAGGAGAAACTGAATTATGGCTGCAACAACTCAGTTTTGATTATTCTTGTTTTTTGTGTTATCTGAATTTGTGTATGGCGTTTCAATAGTAGACTTAATCTCATCTTGCAAATTATTAATTTGAGATTGAATCTCTGTTTGTGCTTTTCGAACCTGATTCATTCCCTTATTTACCATTTTCATAACTTCAGGAATTTTTTTGGGTCCGAAAAGAACAATAATAGCTAATATTATGAGCAGAAGCTCACCTCCACCTACATCAAACATAATTCTCTAATCTATTAATTAATTATTTTCAATTTTCTTTTGCTCTTCATTAGTATCTTCGAGTGTAGATGCTTTTTTAAATTCTTTGATTCCGGAGCCAAGCCCACGCATTAATTCAGGTATTTTTTTTGCTCCAAAAAGTACTACTATTATTAGTAATACAACTAATATTTCAGTCCAGCCAATCGGTCCCATTTTATTCTCCTTTTTTGAGTTATTACGTTATTGAGTTAATGAGTTATTGAGTTATTAATTCACCTTACACATTCCCCTCTTGAGAGGGGTAGGGGGTGTGTTCTTGTTTGTTTATTATTAATTCTATTTCGTTTTTTAAGGGTGATTTTTATGATTAGTTTGAGATTAATGTATAGAAAATCATTTTAATCAAAAAAATCATAGTTCATAATATAGCTTCACCTAATCATATTGCAACTTGGTAAAAAGATAAAGGACACTCCACTGCCCCTCTCAAGGGAGGATACGGAAATTGAGTTATCACTTATCACTTATCACTTATCATTAATCATTAATCATTAATCATTATTTAACATTGATTCAAAAACATTTAGCCCGTCATTGCACCCTAAAACAATATCAGAATATCGCTCTGGATGAGGCATCATACCGAGTACATTTCCTCTTTTATTAATAATTCCGGCAATATTGTTTAAAGAGCCATTTGGATTTGCACTTTCCAGAATATCGCCATTTTCGTTACAGTATTTAAAAACGATACTGTTTTCACTTTCCAATTCATCAATTAGTTCTGGTGTAGCAAAATAGTTGCCATCACCATGAGCAATAGGAATACGTATAATCTTGTCTTTTGTTATTTTATTTGTAAAAGGTGTAGAAAAATTCATTGTTTTCAGGAAAACATCTTTGCAAACGAAGTGAAGGGACGCATTACGCAATAAAGCTCCGGGTAAAAGTTCAGCTTCAATAAGGATTTGGAAACCGTTGCAGATTCCGATTACAAGTCCTCCCTTATTAGCGAACGATATGACTTCTTTCATAATGGAAGAATGGCTTGCAATAGAGCCACAGCGTAAATAATCACCATAAGAGAAGCCACCGGGTAAAATAACGCAGTCAAGTCCATCAGGCAAAACGTTGTCTTTATGCCAAATAAATTCGACCTGCTGTTTAGCACTATACTTAGCTGCCCACCATGCATCGTGGTCGCAGTTAGAGCCGGGAAAAACTACTACTCCATATTTCATTTTTCTTCTATCCTTATTTGATAATCTTCAATAATTGGGTTTGCTATTAATTTCTCGCAGGCATCTTCAACAATTTTTTTTGCATCTTCCTGCGATTCTGCGGATACTTGCAATTCAACATATTTTCCAATGCGAACTTTGTTAATTTGCTGAAATTCAATGGAGTGAAGAGCATTTTCAACTGCTTTGCCTTGTACATCTAAAATTCCGTTATGCAGCATTATTTTTACTGATGCAGAATAAGTATTCATTTCGTTTGTTCTTTTGTTCTTAATTATGTAAATTACATTGTTTATATTAACGTTTATAAACATATAAAATTACAATTTTAAAATTAAAATTCAAAATATTATGGAAAAAAAACCTCCATTTTTGGTTATAGCAGGTCCTTGCGTCATCGAATCTAAAGAAATGCTTTTTGAAGTAGCTGCTGAATTGAAAAGGATTTGCTCTCATTTTAATATCGAATATATCTTTAAATCATCATATAAAAAAGCGAACAGAACAAGTGCTAATTCTTTCACTGGGATTGGAGATGAAACTGCGCTGAGCTATCTTGCAGAAGTAAAGGAAAAGTTTAGTATTCGTGTTTTGACTGACATTCATTCAGTTGAAGAAGCAAAATTAGCAAGTCAGTATGTGGATATTTTACAGATTCCAGCTTTTCTTTGTCGCCAAACAGAGCTTTTGCAAGCTGCTGCAAAAACAGGGAAAACTGTAAGCATAAAAAAGGGACAATTTCTTGCACCTGAAGATATTGGAAAAGCTGCTGAAAAAGTAAAGAATGAAGGAAATAATAATATTTGGCTTACTGAACGTGGCACATTTTTCGGCTATCATAATCTTGTTGTGGATTTTCGTTCTTTTATAATTATGAAAGAATTCGGATATCCAGTTATTTATGATGCAACTCATTCTGTTCAGCTACCTTCGCAAGGAGAGGTTTCTTCCGGTCAGCCACAGTTTATAATTCCTCTTGCTAAAGCTGCTGCTGCTGTTGGTATTGACGGGCTTTTCTTTGAAACGCACCCTGAACCGCAGCGGGCTAAAAGTGATGCTGCCTCTCAACTTCCTTTAAATAAAGCTGAAGAAATTATTAAACAGGTTTTGAGGATAATTGATAATTGATAATTGATAATTGATAATTGATAATTGATAATTGATAATTTTCCTTGTCATTCCGAACCCCCTTATAAAGGAAGACTTTTATTTTAAATGGAAATGACATATATTTACCTTGTCATTCCGAAACGAAGTGATGAATCTCACAAGTCATTGTTACCACAGAGTTTGAGATTTCTCACTTCGTTTCGGAATGACACCTTTTCTGTATGATTTGCGCAATT
>DAIOVK010000450.1:0-3125 GCA_036759045.1 Kapaibacterium sp. (SeqCode)
TTTGGGCTTGCCCAAATGTATCGTGAGCAAGCTCACTTGCTTTCCCAAGATGGATACTGATGTCTGTTAGAATGACTATCCAGTCATACTATCAGCAAGCTGATAGTATGACTTTTTTTCTCTTCTTACTTTCATAAAGTTTCACGGGCTTTGCGAAAGTTTAAAAGTTACACTAAAAAAAATGCCTACATCTCGAAGATGGAGGATATCGATAATTTTTATAAAAGTATAGAAGAAAAAAGTGCCACGCTTTGAAAGTGTGGCACAACTCAAAATTTATTTTTTTCTTAAGATTTGCAGTTTTGCGAAGCGGTTTTCAGTTCCCTTTAGTAAACGGGAAATGTTTGTTCTGTGAGTATATAAAATCAGAATTGCAATTGCTAAAGCGAAGTAAATGATAATGCTATAGCTTGGTATGTCCACTCCAAAGATATTATAGCGTAGAAACAGAGAAGAAGGAAAAGCAATAGCACCTGCAATTGAGCCAAGTGAAACATAACCTGAGAAAAGCACAGCAATAAGGAAAATTCCTATTGCAATACTAATATCAACAGGAGCAATGCTAATTAACATTCCCATAGTAGTATTGATGCCTTTACCGCCTTTAAAACCAACGAACATAGACCAGATATGCCCGCACACGGCTGCCATACCGGCAATGAACCGGACAATTGTTTTATCGTGAAAAAAATCTATTGATAAAAATGAAATTCCGTCACCGAGCAAATTCGCAATAACTACAACAGCAAAAACACCTTTTAATATATCAACTATTTGAACAGTTACTCCCCATTTCCAGCCGAGCAAACGAAAAGCATTAGTGCTTCCCATATTGCCACTGCCTTTTTCACGTATATCGAAGCCGAAAAATTTCTTGCTGATTATTACTGCTGTTGGTATTGAACCTGCTAAATAACTTAAGAGTATTACAAGTATCAGTTTTATATCGCCATCCATTGTTGGCTGTCTCCTTCTATGTAAAAAATTAAAACTTTGAAAATACTTACTTTTTAAGTAAGCTTTTCAACTAATTATAAACGAATAAAAAAAAGAATTATTTTATTTTTCCTGTTCTGGAATAACCTTAAATTCAGCTTTTAAATAATTCGTAGTAGAATCAGTTACTTTAAATTTGTTAGAAATCCTTAGACCACAGACCCAAATAACTTCATCTTTAGATTTTAAAAGTAATATATTTTGTTTATCTATTAAAGGAATTTTCATATTAATAAGGAAATCGCTGAGCTTCATTTCGTTATCGCAACCGAGTGGAGTGAATCTGTCGCCTTGCTGCCATGACTTTAGCTGCATAAAATTTGGTATTAAATCTGAATCGAAATATTCCACTAATGCATCAGGGGTGAAACGAACTTCGTTTTGCTTTACTTTTTTTAATTTGATTTCGAAATTGCCTACTTTGTAATTGCCTACTTTTTCTATAATTAAATCAATTTCATCAATTTTATCATTTTTATAAAAAATTATAGAATTTCTGTCTCTTAATACAGAATATTTACTATTGATTTCGTAAATTGCTCCTGCCTGTGAATTGCATAGTTCGAGGATTCGTTCTATAGTATTCATAGTTGTGGTAAACAATTCAAAATTATCTGACAGGATTTTTTGTACTATCTCTCCCTGTATAAAATTGCTATTTGTTTTTAAAGCATTTATACGTATTTCTACTCTGTCTTTTACATTCTTTATTGTGGCATCTTTAATCAAATCTTCTATGCTTTGAGAAATGTGTCTGTCGGCAGCATTGATTAAGGAAACAGCACGTCTTATAGTATCAGTAACACTTTGAGAAAAGTTTGCTTCTAAATATGGAAGAAGTTCATTTCTGATTTTATTTCTGGTAAACATCGGATTTGTATTGGTTTTATCTTCACGCCAACGTAATCGTCTTATTTTTGCATATTCAGTCAATTCTGCTTTAGAAAATTTAAGCAAAGGTCTGAATACTACGATTTTTTTTGCAATACGTCTTATTGTTGGTATTCCGCTTAGTCCCGTTAATCCGGTACCTCGAAAAAGATTTAAAAAGAATGTTTCTACTAAGTCATTGGCTGTATGAGCAGTAGCTATATGAGTACATCCAAGTGAATTACTTATTTGTTCAAAATATTTATAGCGTAAATCTCTTGCTGCCTGTTCAATACTTAAGCTATTCTCTTTCGCATATTCCTTAACATTTCCACTTGTTGAGTAAAATGGAAGCTTGAAGTATTTAGAAACATCTTTAACAAATTTTTCGTCGCTATCGGAATCTGCCCCTCTTAACTTATGATTATAATGAGAAACAAATAGTTTCAGATTTAGTTTTTTCGACAGTAAGAAAAGTATGTCAAGCATTGCAATGGAATCTACTCCGCCGCTAACTGCACAAAGAATCTTGCTTCCTTCATTAAGACAAAATTCATTCCTTAACTGGTATTCAATCTTATCTAATATACTTTGTACTATTTTTATATTATTTTCTTCTTTATTCAATATTTTCCTAATAATATTTTTATTTACAAAACAACAAAATTATTGAATTTATTCTTAAATGACAAAAAGAATATTAAGAGGAGTTCAAAAAATTCAATTTATCTTGTTATCCAGAACCCATTATAAAGCAAATGCTTTATTTACATAAAAATGCCATAATTAAATGTGCCATTCTAAAGAATGTCAGAATCCATAATATTATTGTTTATCGAAATTCAATATTAGCTATTTCAATCAAGCATTTGGGCTTGCCCAAATGTACCGTGAGCAAGCTTACTTGCTTTCCCCAGATGGATTCAGTCATACGCCATAATGACAAGTGTAATAATTCGTTAAAAGACTTGCTATCTTGTGTCATTCCGCCCCCCTGATAAAGCAAATGCTTCATTTAAATGGAAATGACATAACTTAAAACTGTCATTCTGAGCGCAGCGAAGAATCTCACAAGTAATTGATAAAACAGAACTTGAAATTCTTCACTTCGTTCAGAATGACCGACAAAAGTAAAGATGTCATTGGCAACAAAGTGAGGAATCTCACAAGTCAATGATACCACAAGATTTGAGATTTCTCGCTGCGCTTGCCAATGACATCGCTACAAAATATTTCAATACTATATCTATTAAGTCTAT
>DAIOVK010000451.1:0-3122 GCA_036759045.1 Kapaibacterium sp. (SeqCode)
CTTCTGAAGTGAAAATAACTGACGTTGCGAATCAAATTGATATGACAAGCGTTCATATTAAACTTGACGGGAGCGTTATTGAGCAAAATTTCCAATATGATTTGGTTAGCTTTTTAAAAGTACTGCAAAAATATATTGATAAGGAAATTGATTTGATTGGCGAAAATAATTGTATTTCAGGAACACTGCTATCAGCAACAGCTAACCAAATTGTAATACGTAAAAAAGACGGTGGTTTGCTTATGCTTCCAAAAATTGATTCATACCAAATATCTGTCGGTTCTTTACCGGAAGGATTGATTACAAAACCCACACTCGTTTGGCAGCTCGTTTCAAATAAAGATGGAAAACAAGACGTTGAAATTTCATATCAAACAGGGGGAATGAGCTGGAGTGCTGAATACGTTGCTGTTCTTGATGAAAAAGACACAAAAATTGATTTAAACTCCTGGGTAAGTTTAACGAATAATTCTGGCACAAGCTACCCAGATGCAAATTTGAAGTTAGTAGCTGGTGAAGTAAATAGAATACATGATTTAAGAAATATTGCACGAGAAGGAATTCAATCTCTTAAAGGACTAGCAGCAGGCGCTTATGATTCTGAACCTCAATTTGCAGAGCGGGAATTTTTTGATTACCACATATACGACTTGCAGCGTCAAACTACACTTGCAAACAATGAAACAAAGCAGATTTCTCTTTTCGAAGCAAGCGACATAAAAATAAAGAAAAAATACCGATATATTAGCAATGGTAGTGTAACTAATGGTAAAGCAGACGTTATTATTGAATTTGAGAATAAAAAAGATAACAATCTTGGGATGCCTCTTCCAGCCGGGAAAGTGCGCGTTTATAAAAAAGATGCAAAATCACTCGAATTTGTTGGCGAAGATATGATTGACCACACTCCAAAAGATGAAAAGTTAAAGATAAAAATGGGACAAGCATTCGATATTGTCATTGAGGAATCAGAAATTGAAAGTAGAAGAGTTGTAAACAATACTTGGGATAAAACCTATAAAGTTACATTAAAAAATCGAAAAAATGAAGACATTAATATTGAAGTACAAAGAAGCATTATGGGAGGTGCTGAAATATTAGAATCTTCTATTGAATACAAGAAAAAAGACTCTCGCAATATCTTATTCAACGTGCCAATAAAAGCCGGACAGGAAGTAGAATTTACTTATAGCGTAAGAGTAGGGTATTAATTGATAATTGATAATTGATAATTGATAATTGATAATTGATAATTGATAATTGATAGTTGATAATTGATAATTAGGTTATTGGGTTATTTGTGGTTGATGTAAAAAAATATCCCGTAGGGATTAAATATTTGTAACAAGAATAATCTTTAACTGTGCTTATCCCGTAGAGATTAAATACTAAGGCATAATGTAACTTTCGCAAAACTCCGAGAAACTTTACGAAAGTATTTAATCTGTATTATTTAACTCCTTCCCAAGTTGCACTTGGGAAGGAATCTTTCTTTAAAGTTATACTTTCAAATTATTGGATTATTGGAATACAAAGAGAATTCCTTTTATGCTTTTTAATTGAAGTTCTAAATAGAAATAAAGTAAAACTTTTATGAAAACACCCTTCCCAAGTGCAACTTGGGAAGGAGGATTTATTGTTTTTTTAATTTGTCATGCTATCAACTTGTTGATAGTATGACTGAAAAAGCTCTGTTCCTGAATCTCAAGTTATGTGTTAGCAATTAGTTGTGAGGTTCCGCACTTAGTTACCAATGACATCTTTACTTTTTGTCGGTCATTCTGAATGAAGTGAAGAATCCAGAGAATAGTGATTTAAAGATATTTTTTTGGATTCTTCGCTGCGCTCAGAATGACGTTTATAGTGATGTCATTTCTATTTAAATAAAGGACTTCCTTTACTGTGGTGTTCTGAATGACAGTGTTTAGTAATGTCATCTTGATTTAAACTAAGCCCTTAGTTTATTGTGGGGTTCTGAATGACACTCAAAAATAAATAAATTTTACTTGGTCAAGCACTACTTAATTCTTAATGAGTTAATTATTATTTTTAATTGAAATAAAAAGGAAATATTATGAAAAAACAGTTTTTTAAAAAAGGAATTTTAATAATAATTGCTTTAGTTTTCTTTAGCTTCTTTGCTTCTTGCGAAAAAAATGAGCCAAAGAAAGAAGAAGCAATAACGGTGCCTGTTGATATATTTTTTAGCGATGATGACTATAAATATATGGAAAACACTGTGGATTTTATCGAAATTCTTACTGTTTTAAAAAAGCAGGGATTTCAATTTGTAGATAATGTTGCAAAACTAAAGCAATACGAGACGGTTGCTGATAAAAACAAAATGCTCATTCGACTTGGTATGCTTGCTGCTGATATTGCATATTTAAAAATTATTGGAAATAAAGTACAAACTCCGGAATACGACAAGCTTTTTAAGAAATATATGAATGAGCTAAATTTAAATTCAGCAATGATAACCGATTATGCTAAGTATTTTGAGATACTTTCTTCAAATAAACTTACGGATTCTTTAATTCATTCTTTAAAAGAGAATTTAAGGCAAGACAGGAAGAAAATGATTCAAAATGTAAAAAATGTGAATGATGATTTTTTAATTTATTTTTCTATTGGGACTGAAGTTGAGTTGATGCACCTTATCCTTCCAATTTCTGAAAAAGACAAATCATTTTTACAGCTAAAAAGCTATAATGAGTATGGTTTTGAAAATGGCAACCCTATAGCTGAAATTTTCTTTAGAATATGTTCAAAAGATTATACAAATCCTAAATATAAAGAGTATAAGCAATATGCCGAAAAGTTAAAACCTGCTTATGAACTGATGTATAAAAAAACAAATAAAGCCGAAGACTTTACTGCTGAAGATGCAAAATTTGTAAATACTACGTTTAATAATTTAAGGGAAGAAATATTGAAGTAAATTGATTTATTCAAGCATTGACCCGCTGTGCTTTCCAAGTCATACTATAACTGGCAGTCATCGTATGACTGAAGAGCAGCAAATGTAATCAATTATACATACTACGGCGAGTACAAATTCATCTTCTTTAAAATAATTTTAAAATAACAACATTTTTATTTATTTTGCATAAAAATAGAAA
>DAIOVK010000452.1:0-3122 GCA_036759045.1 Kapaibacterium sp. (SeqCode)
GGTTTAGACCCGCAAATTGCTAATTATACAATAGAAACACCCTCTGAAATACTAGACAGAGTTGATATTGTATTTTATGATGAATTTGGCAATTTACTCGATACTGCTCACTGCACACGTGAAAATACCGGCTCTAACATCTGGCATTGCAGCTATGATATGGCTACCTTGATTCCTCCTACTGCAAAAGGAATTGTTTCTATATTTTTAGACAATCAGATAAAAAGCCAAATCAGTTTTATTGTGGAAATAATTCCAACCCGTCCAGCTTTTTTACAGGGTGCAGAAGCTGATATAACTGAAGTAAAAGACGAAGGAAACGGTAAATATTCATTTAGCTATGGACGACTAATTGGCCTTGTTTCCGAACTGGATAACAAAAACACTGCTGACTTAACTACCTTAGACAAAGTTTTATATTTTATACTTGGTGCTGAAGACCAAAGTTCGGCGTCTATACCGGCTCTTTTTAATGCAGATATGATTTACGACAGTAATAACGGACAATTTGAATTAGTCCCTAATACAAGCAAAGTAACTACTATGGCTTCTTTTCTTACTCCTTCAGGTGATTTAGCAAAAGTTATGTATGGCATTACTTCGATGTGGATGAGTATTGCAAAAAACTGGTATAAATTAGCAAAAGAGACAATGCCCAGTTTCCTGAAAAATGCCGGTATGGTTTCTTTCTCAAGTGATATTGGTAGCGAATATGAAGTTAAATTAGAAAATAATGAACTTGAGATTTCTTCCTTAAATACTAAAAGACGGGCTGTTAATTTGTCGTTTAAAAAAATTAATGAATGGTTCGAAGAAGTTACAAGAGTTGCCAAAGTTATTGAAAAGTTAGGTAAAGGTTCAGGTATTATTGCCCCAAAAATTGATATGGATTTTTCAACCGGTGTGAGCGTTGCCAATCATATAAAATACGGACTTGACGGCGAAAAATGGGGACCAGCTGGTGATATTCACATTGCACCGAAATCAGAGAATAATTCTTCATTCAATATTATGAGCTCTGGTCTTGATATTGATTTGAATGTAGGTGTGAGTATTGCTTGCGGTCTTGTTGAACTTTATATTGTAATTGCAAATGCGTTTGATGTTGCCTGGGGAAAAGCTTGGAATATGCACCAAGATCGAGATTTACTTTCTGTCGGATATACTTTATCACTCGGTGCAAGAACTTCTATTGCCTGGGGAATACTTAAATTTTGGATAATCAAGCCATTCCTTGTTGCTCACCCAGCTTATGGAGACCAACTTTATCCCTGGTACCAATCTAAAGTTGTGGAGTCCGGACTCCAATCTCCAAGTAAGTCAAGATATTCAGCTGATATGCTGGCACCACACACATACCCAAACCCATATTCAGATGAGTATAATGGTATTAATGCTATTAGCTGGCTCGAACAAGATTATGCAACTGGTTACGGCTCAGTTAAAATTGCTATAAAGACACCCGATGATTTACAATTTCAAAAATCTGTTTCTATTGAAAATAATTTTAATTCAATCTCTAATCCAATTTCTGCAATTATTAATGACTCCATAATAACGGTTGTATGGGAGCAATCAAGATTAAATTCTGATAATTTAACTCAATTAGGAAATCAAATTACAATTAGTGATGTTATCTAT
The DNA here is from genome assembly GCA_036759045.1 of Kapaibacterium sp. (SeqCode). Lineage (GTDB taxonomy): Bacteria > Bacteroidota > Ignavibacteria > Kapaibacteriales > UBA2268 > JAAYJM01. Next base: position 1,642 of record DAIOVK010000452.1, read on the forward strand.
GCACAGGATATTTATTCTGCTGTTTATGATTTTAAAAATAATGAAATTCTCTTTAAAGGGATTGTTTCAGAGAATGAATCTAATGAGCTTTTCAGCGATGCAGAAGGTATGCCACAAATTACCCGTTTGAATGACAATTCTGCTTTGATTGCCTGGATTTCTTTAAATAAAGATGAACAGAATTCAAAAATTCAATATGCTGTTTTAAAAAGCGATAACAAATGGAATGTTTCAGATGTTAATGAATTTGGCAGAAGTGAAGGTAATCAAACAAAATTAAGAATTACAAACGATGGACAGGGCAAAGCTATCGCCACTTGGATTTCTGATTATTCACATTTACAGGATAACAAACAGGAATTACTATTTTCTGTTTATGACAGTCGAACTGAACAAATTCAAAAGAATAATATCATTGCAACAAATCAGAATGGTGATGAACATTTTAATTATTTTGATATAGAAATAAAAAATAACAAAGGTGGCATCATATTATCTAAGTATCATAAAGAACAGAAAGAACAACGTCAAAAGGAAAGCATCGTTTTATTTGAATATAATAATACTTTCTCAAATTCTCCGGTTCAAATTCATTCGGATTCTGGCAAACATCATACTTCACCACAAATTGCCGTTTCTAATACCGGAAATGCAATTATTATGTTTAATCAAATTGAATACGGAAATGAAGTAACCAATCGAATTTCTACACATTCAAAGTTCTATGCTAACAGAATAGGAACTAATAACGACTGGCGAAAAATTGATTTAGTTCATTCTTTCCCTCAACCTGATAATTTAATTTTCAAATCTGACATCAAATTTTTAAGTAATGATACTGTTTTAATTCTAACCAATGAAGCAGAACCATCATTTTCTAACAGATATTCAGAACCAAAAACAGGTTCAATTATTGGTTCACCTAAAATGAATATTATTGCAAGAATTTTTCATTTTGCTGATACAACTACTTCTATTTTAGATGAGCATATATTTAGCCCATTAGTCCAGCTGGATTTACCTGATATTTCAATCATTCCGAATCCTCCGTCAGCAAATACTATCATTCAAATTACTTCTGAAGGAAATATGAAGGCAGAATTTGAATTAGTAAATATGCAGGGTATTAAAGTTCTTACTTTATATAATGATATGCTTTTAAAAGGAGTTACCGAACTAAATTTCGACTTTACAGTATTTCCTCAGGGAACATATCTTTTATATTTAAAAACACCTAACGGAGTGAAATCACAAAAATTGATGATTATGAATTAGAATGTTATTTAGCAGTTAGAGGGCCCTTTCGAATGTCAGAATCCATCTTCAAACAAGGGGGTGCAATACCTTGTTTAGATTTCTTTAGTGTAATAATTCGTTAAAAAACTTACTATCTTATGTCATTCCGAACCCCCGGATAAATCAAGTGCTTTATTTAAATGGAGATGACATAACTTAACACTGTCATTCTGAGCGCAGCGAAG
>DAIOVK010000453.1:0-3119 GCA_036759045.1 Kapaibacterium sp. (SeqCode)
GAATGAAGAGATATTTAAAAATAACCGATAATGTGAAAGAACAAGAAATGAAAAAAGTTTGGAGCAAGAAATAGTAAGTAAATCATTTAAGAAACGCACCCACTCGGCTTATCAAAAATCCCTCATAAATCCCCGCCATTGCATTTATTTTGGAAAAAGGTATTAAAGTATGGCTGCTATACTGGTTTATTTATTTTATTTCTAAAAAAATTTTTCTTATTCACTTTTTTTCTTAATTTGCAAGAAGTATTTATTGTTTTTAAACTATTGATTATGCTTAATCTTAAACCAAACCATAAGCAAGTAAAAGATTATTACAATGCGTTGGATATATACGCCAGACACGGTATAGCTCACGAAACTGCGATTAAAAATGCCTTCCAGTCGTTGCTTGTTTATTGTTGTAAACAAATGCAGCTTGATTTTATTGAAGAATATCCTTACATTCGTTTGCAAAAGCATAAAGCAAGGATTGACGGGGCTTTCCTTGATAAATTCACAGTGCCACAAGGTTACTGGGAAGCAAAAGACAGTCAGGACGACCTGGCTAAAGAGATTGTAAAAAAATTTGAACTTGGCTATCCAAAAGATAATATTATCTTTCAATCGCCTGAACGTGCTATCATCTATCAAGGTGCTACACTTGTTTTAGATGAAGATATTACTTCACCGCAAAAGTTAGTTTCAGTTTTAATGGAGCTTTTTCATTATAAAACCGATACCCAGTTCGATTGGGAAAAAGCAGTCGAAGAATTTAAACAAAGAATTCCGGAATCAGCCGAACTAATTATCAAACTGATTGAAGAAGAAAGAAAAAGCAACACTGCTTTTATTAATTCACTAAATAGTTTCGTTGATTTGTGCAAAACTTCGATTAATCCAAATATATCGCTTACTGCTATTGAGGAAATGCTCGTCCAACACCTTTTGACTGAACGAATTTTTCGCAAGGTTTTTGAAAATCCAGATTTCGTTAACAGGAACATAATTGCTTCTGAAATCGACAAAGTTATTACTGCACTGACTTCCCGTAAATTCAACAGGAATGACTTTTTGAAACCATTAGACAGGTTCTATAACGTTCTTGAAAAAAGGGCTGCTACTATTGAGGATTACAGCGTAAAGCAAACTTTTTTAAATACTGTTTATGAAAAATTCTTTCAGGGATTTGCGGTGAAAGTTGCCGATACTCACGGCATTGTCTATACTCCGCAACCGATTGTGGATTTTATGGTTAATTCTGTTGAGGAGATTTTGAAACGGGAATTTAACCGCTCATTAAGTTCTCCGAATGTGCATATACTCGACCCCTTCACCGGCACTGGTAATTTCATTACAAATATGATTCGCAAAATCAATAAAACTGATTTGAAACATAAATACCTGAACGAACTTCACTGCAACGAAATTATGCTTATGCCTTATTACGTTGCTTCGATGAACATCGAACATCAGTTTTACGAAATTACTGGCGAATACCTTCCTTTCCCGGGCATTTGCCTTGTGGATACATTCCAGCTTGCCGAAGAAAGCCAGCCCGTTTTGTTTAGTGAGGAAAATACATCAAGAGTTGAAAGACAAAAAAACACTCCGATTTTCATTTATATTGGAAATCCACCTTACAACGCTGGTCAGGCAAACGAAAACGACAACAACAAAAACCGCAAATATCCTATTATTGATAAAAGGGTTAGCGAAACTTTTGGCAAGGATTCAAAAGCTACTTTACTACGGAAATTACAAGACCCTTACGTTAAGGCATTTCGCTTTGCTATAGATAAAGTCCAGCAAACTGGCGAAGGCATTATTGCTTTTATTAGTAATAATAGTTTTATTGAAGATGCTTCTTTTGATGGAATGAGAAAGCAGCTTGCAGAAAATTTTGATAAAATATTTATTTATAACTTAAAAGGAAATGTTAGGCAAAACCCAAAAATATCTGGAACTACTCATAATGTTTTTGGAATACAAGTGGGAGTGAGCATTAATATATTAGTGAAGAAAGGGAAAAAATGTATTTAATGTATGTCGATGAGAGCGGGGATACAGGTATTGCAAAAAGTCCAACGTCTTATTATATTTTATCTGGATTAGTTATACATGAATTAAGATGGTTTGAAATTCTTGATTCACTTATTCAGTTCAGAAAAAAATTAAAAGAAGAAAAAACATTGAAATTAAGAGAAGAAATTCATTGTGTTAAAATGATTAATGCTCCGGGAGAGTTAAAAAGAATCAAAAGAAATGACAGAATTGATATACTGAAAAAGTGTATTGATTGGATAAATTCACAAGATGGTTTGAATATTATAACTGTGTGTGTTAATAAAAAGAAAAGAGATAAATCAGAAGAAGTATTTGAATTAGCTTGGAAAACTTTAATACAACGTTTAGAGAATACAATAAATAATCATAATTTTAAAGGTCCAACCAATGCTGATGACAAAGCAATTATCATTTCAGATAAAACTGATTATAAGAAAATTAAAAATTTAACAAGAAAAATGAGAAAGTGTAATTACATACCAAACAATCCTTTCTACTCAGATGGTAGTAGAAATATTATTTTAAAAAAAATAATTGAAGACCCTTTTATGAAAGACAGTGCTGAATCTTTTATACTACAAATAGTTGATGTTATTAGCTATTGTGCTAGGCAGATTTATGAGCCAAATTTAGCATTTAAAAAGAAAGGAGGGCATAATTTTTATCAGCGTTTGTCAGATGTGATAGTTTTTAAAGCAACTAATAAAAATAGTATTGGCATTGTTGAAGTATAAAAAAAAGAGACGGCTAAGCCGCCCCGGGGGAATCCTACTAAATAGTCTTGCTATTTTTCAGATTCGTTACAAATATAATAAATTTTTTATTAATAAGCAAAATATTTTTAAAAAAAAATAAATAATTATGGCAAAAATATTTTATCTGGAAGTTGATGACTTTCTTAGAAAAGAAGAAAGATATAAATTGCTCGAAAATGCTGGAAATGTGTATAACGTTGATTGGAGTGAAATTGCTCCAGACAAAAATCACATCTGGCTTACTGAAGGTATGGAAGATGACTGGGATAGCTTGATTCCGCTGGGAACAAAAGAAGCAAAGCAGTTGTCGGTGGTCGG
>DAIOVK010000454.1:0-3113 GCA_036759045.1 Kapaibacterium sp. (SeqCode)
TACAAGCTTAAGCAATTTATCTACTCAAATATCTACCTTAGCAATACCATACACTCCTTCTTGTTTACCTTTGCCGGTGTTATCAACTCCTTTAAACAAGAGTACCTGTATTGCACTTCTCCCAGCATTCGATTGGAATGACGTTGATAGTGCAAATAGCTATACTTTCCAATTGTCAGTTTTCCCAACGTTTGAAACAATTTATTTTGAACAGGAGAATTTGACTTTATCTGAAATAACACTACCTATTGATTATCAATTAGACGAGATAAGCCGATACTACTGGCGAGTAAAAGCAATAGGGACTGAAGAATGTGGTCCCTATTGGTCATCAAGATTTTCTTTTATTACTGAAGGAGATTTACAAAATCCAGTTTTAGTTAGTCCGCCAAATCTTGCTTTAAATTATATAGCAAAACCAATGTTTGTTTGGAATGAAATTATTGGCGCAGCAAACTACGATTTCCATTTATCAACTAATCTTGATTTTTCAGATACTGTTGTTTATCAAGCTGGATTAACTACAACACGTTACCAAAGCAATGGCATTGAATTAAATACTCAGTACTGGTGGCGGGTAAAAACACAAAACTTATGCAGCCAAAGCGAGTGGTCTGAACCATTTACTTTTACAACAAGTTCAAATCTTGTGATTGGTACCGGAACTTCATATAATTCACAATGGGACTATCCTACTGCTTATGCTACATATAGTCCTAATTGCAAGCAGCAATTTTTAATCAGAGCTGAAGAGCTTAATAATGCAGGTGGTGCACTCGGAATATTAACTTCTATTTCATTCCAAGTTGCTCAGCTAAATTTTGAATTTCCATTGTCAGATTATACGATTAAATTGAAACACACATATTCAAGTTCTCTTAGTTACTGGGATTTAAACAATTGGACTACTGTTTTCGGTCCTGTGGACTATCAACCTGTTGCCGGTTGGAATACTCATAATTTTGATGATGTATTCGTATGGGACGGTGTCTCTAATATTCTTGTTGATATATGTTTTTATAATCCTGATTTCTCTGGAGCTAATATAGGAACTTATTATTCATACACTTCTTTCGTTTCATCTTTGGTTTATTATTCTTATGATGCTGCAATAGATGCATGTTCTTCACCAAATTATCCAAATACATATAGCATTAGACCCAATATGATGTTCGGAATTAATTTTACAAATTTATTCCCACCGCAACTTCAATTACCTGAAAATAATTCTATTTGCGTTTCAACATTACCATTGCTTGACTGGAATGATGTTCAAAATGCAACCAGCTATTCAATACAATTAGCAGACAATCCAAATTTTGAGCAACCTATAGTTCAACTCTCGGGTTTAAATAATTCAGAATACCAATTACCTAATGAACTTATTTTAGATGAAAATACTGAGTATTACTGGCGTGCAAGTGCAAGCGACGGAACAACAACAAGCTATTGGTCTTTGAAGTACAGGTTTATTACAGAAGGTGATTTGTCAGCTCCAGTTCCTGTATTTCCAACAAATGGAGAAATTAATTGCAGTACTTCATTTCTAGTAAAGTGGAATAGTGATATAAACTCACAAACCTATCATTTACAGGTAGCAACTGACGATACTTTATCTAATATAATTATTGACCAGGCAAACATAACCGGTACTGAATTTTCTATTTCCGGATTAAATTATAATACTCAGTACTGGTGGCGTGTTAGCGCTCAAAACTCATGCAGTGAAAGCCCCTGGTCAACTACGAATATTTTCACTACAGGTACACATATTACTCTAGGAACCAGCACATTCGTTGGAAAACCAAATAGTTATCCGGCTCCTTATGCTAATAGTACTGAGGGTGCTAAACATCAAATTTATATTCTTGCAGAAGAACTTTATAATGCCGGAATTACTTCAAGTATGTTTAATTCACTTTCGTTTGATGTAGCTGAACTTGCTTCTGGCAATACATTAAATAACTTCACAATTTCTATGAAACATTCAAATGTAAAAAATTTGGATAATAACTGGGATTTAACCAGTTGGCAATTAGTTTATGGACCTGTTGATTATACTCCAAATGCCGGCTGGAACACTCATACTTTCGATTATCCATTTAATTGGGATGGCGTTTCCAATATTCTTATTGATATTTGTTTTAATAATGAAATTGGTGATGTTACTGAAAATGAAATATTCTATATAAGCAGTACTTCATTTAATTCTACACGTTATTATAATGCTAGTGGTAGTGATATAGTATGCACCGACCCACAATGGGCAAATCTTAATTCTGGAAGACCAAATATGAGATTTGACATGGATTTATCATACTTCTTAGCACCAAAATTGATTTCACCAGCTAAATCTTCTTTGAATGTATCACTTACACCACTCTTTGAATGGAGTAACATTGAACTTGCAAATTCATACTCAATTCAGGTTTCTGCAACTTCAAACTTTTCAACAATTTTATTTGAGCATAATAACTTAACTGATAATTCTTATCAGGTTACTGATGAAGAAGTGTTGCTCGGTTTAACACAATATTACTGGAGAGTAAAAGCAAGTAATAATAATTATACGAGTGGCTGGTCAGCTGCTTGGTCATTTACAACTGAATCCGGTTTAGACGAACAAACAATTTCGTTAAATACTGGATGGAATATGATTTCGGGCTATATCGTACCATCAAATCCTGCTATTACTTCAATTTTTACTGGTATGAGCAAAAGCTTAAAGTTAGTGAAAAATGGTGCCGGGCAAATATATGACCCTGCATTTGGAATTAATACTATTGGAAATTGGAATCAGTTCGATGGTTATTTAGTTCTAATGACAAGTCCATCACAAATAAACATTATAGGCGAACAAATCGAACCAGAAGAAACTCCTCTTAACTTATTAAGCGGCTGGAATCTTTCTGCTTATTTCCGTGATAATGATATGTCGCCTGCAACAGCCCTCGCTTCAATCACAACATCTTTAGTTCTTGCGAAAAATAATGCAGGTGGTATTTATATGCCTTCTTTCGGAATTAACACTCTCGGCAATATGCAAGCTGGTCAAGGGTATTATTTCTATATGGGCGCAGCTGCAGAACTTACTTATCCTTCAAATTCTGCTC
>DAIOVK010000455.1:0-3107 GCA_036759045.1 Kapaibacterium sp. (SeqCode)
ACTCCCCTACCCTCGCTACCAAAATCTCATACAACCTTTGGAAATCATCTTTAGAGTAGTATTCTATTTCGAAAGAGCCGTTGTCTGCTGAACGCTGGAATATTTTTTAATAACTCTTTTGCAATAAACTAAAGTAAAAATTTAAATTAACTTTTTAATTATTAACAAATGTATCAAAGAATTCCTTAATATTGATTACTTTAACATTAAATTCTTTTTCAATATTTTCGAAATGAGCATCTCCAGTTATTATATAATCAGCATTACAAAATAATGCACATTCAATAAACATAGCATCTAATTTGTCCGGTGAAAATACAATTTTTTTGAAAGGTTTTACAATAGTAACCGATTGATAGATTAAATCTAACCAATTTGAAATTTGTTTTTCATTTAAATGAAATTTTGGTCTTTTGATAACATTAATGTATTCATCAAGAATTTCTTCACTTATAACCCAACTAATATTGGGCTGTTTTGTAATCCAAAGAATCACTTTTTCTGGAACTCTATCTTTGATAGCAGCAGAAATAATAATGTTTGTATCAATTACTACTCTCATGGCTTTTTCTGTATTCCATTATTTCATTTTCAATATCTTCATTTGTAATTGACTTTGATGCTTCATTACTTTGAATGTCCTTAAAAAGAAGTTCCCATTTGTCAGATAAATTAAAACGATTGGATTTTGTAGGAATCACGAGAATTTCAACTAATTCACCTTTTTTAAATGGTAAATTTTCTAAAATAATATTACCATAATCATTTATTTGAGTATAAGTTCTTATTGCTTCCATAATTACCTCTTAAAACAGTATTAACGTCATTATTAATTTTATATTTTACTTTACTCCCCTACCCTCGCAACCAAAATCTCATACAACCTTTGGAAATCGTCTTTAGAATAGTATTCTATTTAAAAAAAATTTACAAATTCTTCCACACTTCGTCTTCTTCTGGCGAAAGCCAATATTTTAAAGCAGATTCATTTGCTTTCTGGAAAAATTGGTTTTCAAAATCATCTTCTTTTAAAATTCTTGTTTTAAAGTTCTTTTTTTTGAAAACTCAAGAATATCATTGAAATCTTTTTCAGATTTAGCACTTAAAATTGCAGTATACATTTTTCACCTAAAAATTTTTTAATACTAACGTAGTACATTACACTTTATTACTTATTTAAATTCACTCCCCAACCCTTGTAAGCAAGTATATTAATGTCAGAACTACTTATAAAATATGACGAATATTTCTTTAATAACATTGATTGCAATAATTAACGATAAAAATCCTTGATAGTACAGAATATTATAACCCAACTTTATTGTAAATAATTGTATTATTAAATGATTAGATTAAATAATATTCTTTTAAGTAAGATGATTTAATAATGTTATAGTTTTAGAAAAATAAATAGAAAATAATTAATGAAGAATTATCAAAACCTTCCGAATATATAAAATATCGAAAGGTTTTTATTTAAATATCAAGGATAACAAAATCATATTGGGTTGATGTTCAACTTAACATTAAACAGATTAATAATATCGTTATTTATATATTCATTATAACTAAAACTAATTAAATGTTTTTTTCCATAATTTGTTTTAATTAAAAATATATAAATACCAAAATATTTTTCTAAGAATCTGAAATGTTTTATTAAACTAATTTGATTATAATCTATTTGTAAAATATTGCTACTTTTTTTTATTTTAATGAAGGAATTACTTATTTCAAGAAAAGCCGTATGCCAGAAATTATAAGATCCAATTAAAATACTAGTATCATCTTTGATACTATTTCCCAACATTTTTCTTTTCTGACCAAGATACCCCTTAGTTGCCCAAAATATTGTAACACTAAATGAAATAGATATTAATAAATTCTTTAACAACCAAATTAAATTGATTTCATTAAAAAAAATCAAAATATCAAAAAGTGTTATTATGATAAAAAATTGAGTAGCAATTAATATCATTCTGTTATAATTAAAATTAATTTTCATATTTACCTAAATATAATTTAAAATAAATTTCCAAATTACCAACCAATAGCAGCACACAAACCTTCCCAAGCTGATAAATAAGTAGCGCCACAGCAAGCACCAAACAAAGCTGCAGCACCTGCACCAACTCCTAAAGTAGCTGCACCACCTCCAATAAGTCCCCAAATTGCACCACTGCCGGCTCCTTCAATATCTCTTTTTAAAACCCTTTTCACAGTAGGATGAAATGTTTGTTTTGCTTGAATTTCATTTTTTGATTTAATAACAGGTGGTATTTCGCCAAATTGATTAGACCAATTGTTATAATAATCTTTCCAATATTGGCAAGAAGCAACAGCAATCTTACAAACAGCATCGAATTGAGTATATTCATCGTAGCTTAATTCATTATTTTGTTCATAACTTGCATGTGCTATGCTAAGTAAAGCTAAACAACTATTTTCAAAATCCTCGTAGTAATTAGAAGTGTCGACAATAATTAATAATTGAGTAAAATAATATCTTAAAACCTGGTTTGGTAAAGAATTTATACTTGCTGCTGTTGAAGAATCATTTCCAAAACAACTAAATGCTGTTCCATTTAAATAATTACTTTCAGTTATTCCCCATGAGTTTAAAGCAAGTATAATTGTATCTTCACTAATTGACAAGGCATTACTTAAATAGCGAGTTGCATACTTATAATTATATAAGAGCAAACTATCATTCGGATAATTTAATTGTTTTAAATGCAATAAACTATCATAGCAATAAGACATACCATTATTGTGAATTGCTGCTATATCATCAGGGCTTAAATTTGAACCTTGTTGAGCGTTTAATGTTGGGTGCAATATCTCAATATTTGCTTCTTCCTTTGAACATGAAGTTAATAATAAGAAAGAAATTACTAATAAACATAAAATATTTTTCATAAATTTTCCAATTAAATTGTTTAAAATTATTGTTCATTTACCGACTCTGCGATTTTTAAACTGATATTTTGAGTAGGTCAAAAAATATCATATTTAAAACTTGCAAAAATGAACTAAGCAATATTATAAAAAAAAAAAAATAAAAACCAAACATTATTTAACTTTTTTTTGATTATGAATAAAATTTA
>DAIOVK010000456.1:0-3089 GCA_036759045.1 Kapaibacterium sp. (SeqCode)
ACGAAGTGAGGAATCTCACAAGTCAATGATAGCACGTGTTTTGAGATTCTTCACTACGTTGCCAATGACATCTTTACATTTGCCTGTCATTCTGAACGAAGTGATGAATCTCAAACTCTGTGGTAACAATGACTTGTGAGATTCTTCGCTCCGCTTCAGAATGACAGGGTAAACTTATGTCATTTCCATTTAAAATAAAAGTCTTCTTTTATCAGGGGGTTCAGAATGACAAGAACCTATTGTCAGTTTTTCAATAAATTATTACACTAGCTTCTAATTTCGTTAATTTCATCAAAAGTAAACGTCTTCGTTTATATTCGCCTCCTAATGACAATCAATAAAACTCAGTTTTATAATTAATTGTTTCTTAAAGCTTAGTATTACAATATTAGAACATTTCTTGTTTATTGTCGATTAGTCATTTCAACAACATACCTTCCAAGTGTAGCAGTTGATTCCCACTTAGGTAATCCCATTTGAGCGGCATTTTTTATAAAATCGACGTAAATTTCTTTATTTAAAGCAATTCCATTTCCAGACCTAATAACTCCCAAATCCTTTCCAAACTGCGAACAGACACCTATTGGTATTCCAAACGAACCGGACTTAACCACAAAATTGGCATTTACTCCTGGTGGTTCAACTAAATCTGAATAAACCAATCCTTCGTAAAAATTGGAGTTTTGCTGTGGTTCTATTAAGGATTTTAAACCAGTTGTATTTCCAAATCCAACTAAAAGGTCATTAACACATTTAACCATAGCATCGTTAACAGAACTTGCAACCTGAGCTGTCAAATTAATATTATCAATTTTATAAACCTCTAAACCAGCACAACGGATAATCATATCTTCATCGCGCATATTAGCAGCGTAAATCAAACTTGTGTAAAGCATTTTATCCCTGATTTCCTGCAATTTTTTAATTTGCTCGCTTCTTCCTTTGCTTTCAATTGAATTCTTTACTGTTTTGTCAATATCAGCTATAATAGTTTCAAAGATGGAATCACGTTCCATCATTTGATTTACAAAATTTGCAAAACTTACCAACTTGCTATCTACATCAACAGATTTATCGGAATTACGCTTGTAATAAAAATCCGCTAGCATTTCTACTATTGATTGAATATTCTTTCCACTATTTTTAAGCAATTCTACATAATCCCTTAAATATAATAGATTTTTTTGACTTACAGTCGAAGAATAATATTTTTCTAACTGTGGAAGCCACCAGGATTCTATGTTTGTAATTGTTTGTCGGTTAAAGACAGCAAAATCAACTAAATCATTGATTGATTTTCTCAATTCAGCAGTATCTTTAACAAAATCACTGCGAAGCTTAATATCGCTTTCCTTCATTTGCTCACTTTGGTACTTATCAGCTTTTCCAATCGTACCGGCTAACTCTTCTTCACTTACCGGTGGCCAGAAAAAAGAAAAGTATATTATCACTATAGCAATAATTGCTATCGTGATTATTAAATAAGTAGATTTGATTTTCATCTTTACCTCTTTTTCAAAATATTTTTTAAAAGTATATTAATTTATTCAATTTTTTTTTAAACTCCAAGTTTTTTTTTATAAAAACAAGAATTTGCAAATAATTTGTGTTTGATTTTTATAAATTTAATTTATGAGAAATTGGTAAACTGGTTTTTTTCTATTTGAATAAATTTAATTCTCGTACCTAAATTCAATTTATAAAGAAAATGGAAATAAGGGAAAATGGAAATAAGGGAAAATTTAAATAAGCACTTAGCGAATTTTTCTTAAATTTCGTTTTGTTTGGAAGCTTGCTTCAGTCATACGATGACTTTAAGTCATCGCATGACTTGGGAAACAAAGCGGGTCTATGCTGGTGAAACGCCCTATTTCATCGTCGTATTTGCGGACTCCGTGGTCGGCGTAGTTGCTTTCTTTGTCTTTTTCCTTTCCGATAAATTTGGTGCGGTTAATGTCTGTTGAGTTCAATACTGCACCAAACGGAGCATAATCAAACTGCTATACTACAAGATAGGTTTGAAGTTCTTCTTTATATGGCAAACTCTCGAACTTCGAAATTGGTATTTCAAAACGCATAGTGGGCAGAGGAATTTCTTTATTCTGTTGCTTCATCAATTCAAATGCTGTTTTCTTTACTAATTCAAGTTCTTCAATAGCTTCAACTGGTGTTGAGCCATAAGCACATAATCCCGGTATTTCCTTAATTTCTGCACAAAACATATTATCTGGAATGAATTTTATTTCAACTGAATAATTTTGTTTCATATAATAAGATATTGGTTTCATATTGCCTCCAAACTTTCTAAAGATTGTATTGCTTTTTTGACTTGGTATTCAGGAAGAATGTCATTTTTACTATGACTGACTAAAACTACAAGCATTTTAATTTCAGGATGACTATAAACATAATGACTGCTTCCTTTTCCACTCTGTCGTTTGTCATAACCAAAATGCAACAAAACATTATCCAAATCAGAAAACCTAACATTTTTTGGATTGTTTTGAATACTCTTTAATAATTTTAAATACTTTTCCATAATAGAAAATTCAATTATTGATATGTAAAAATACAAAAAATATAAATATAAACAAAGTAATATAAATTTTATAATTTGAAACAGCATCAACCATCGGGTTAACCCTATGGTTGATTGTGATTTATAGCGTATGAATGTAGAGACAGGTCTTAGACCTGTCTCTACGCTTGACAATACCTGCACTTTGCTAAATTGCAGTCAGAAAAAACTTCTGAATGCAGGAAAAAGCAGGGCAGTGGAAATGGCTGCCCTGCTTTTTATTAAAACATTACTTCTTATCGCAAGGAAATGCACGATCTGGAGTTTGAACATTATAATTATTACAAAAATGAAATTGACTGAATTTCCAAGTATTTGGTGGATCAATAAAAAAAACAAACCATATTATATCACCATTATATCTACTTTTTATTTTAATTCTATGACGATAAAAATGATATATTCCACTATCTCTGGCTTCTTCATATTTTTCTAAATCCTCATCAACAAAATCATAGCCATCTAAAAATTTATTTTCTGTTATATGTCTTGTTATTCTTCTTATTTCCCT
>DAIOVK010000457.1:0-3087 GCA_036759045.1 Kapaibacterium sp. (SeqCode)
AAAATAGTTTTTTTATTTAAAAAAATATTTATAATTTTGAACTATTAGGTTTAACCAAATGGTTGATTTTATGAATAAAGATAAAAATACAGAAGAAAGAATATTAAAGGCAGCAAGAACTGTTTTTATAGAAAAGGGTTACAACGGCGCACGAATGCAGGAAATAGCAGACAAAGCTGAAATAAATAAAGCAATGCTACACTACTATTTCAGGGACAAAGAAAAACTTTTTTATAAAATATTTGAAATAGTGTTTCAGGAATTTTTCCCAATAATTACTGACATTATTAGCTCTGAAATGAAATTTGAAGATAAAGTTAGACAACTTTGCAATAATTATGTTAGCTTATTTCAAAAAAATCCTTATATACCATTATTTATTTTATCTGAAATAAATAGGAATCCCGATAAGTTACAAGCATTTGCTAATAATTATATTAGCAAAAGTTTTGAAAGAGTAAGGGAAACTTTTTCCAAGCAATTGAAAAAAGAGAAATTACGCCAAGTTGATGTAAGACATATAATTATGAATATAATATCATTGTCAGTTTTTCATTTTATAGCTATGCCAATGTTTAAAACTATTTTTAATGTTTCAGAGAGTGAATACTTTGATTTAATTGAAGAAAGAAAAGTAATAATTGCAGATACTATTATTTCATGGCTAAAAAATACTCAAGATTAACCATTTAGTTAAATATTGTAGTTAAAAAAGGAATATTATGAAAAAAATACTTATCATATTTTTAATTTTTCAATGTTCAATAGCTTTGTCTCAAACAGTAACGCTTGAAGAATGTCAAAAGAGCGCAAGAGAGAACAGCAGCTATTTTAAACAGCTTGAAAAATTTAAAAATATTAATGAATTAGAAGAGAGAAACTCATACTTCAGCTATCTTCCTCAATTTTCTGTTGAAGGGCAGGCAAGCTATCAATCTGAAGTTTTTTCACTTCCGATCAAAATCCCAACTATAAAAATTCCCGAAGTTGCAAAAGACCAGTATCAACTTTCAATAGCTCTTAATCAAATAATTTGGGACGGAGGCACAATTTCTAAAGCCAAAGATATTTCTAATTCTGTTGCAGAGCTAAATGCTTTAAATTCTGAAACTAAGCTATATAAAACAAAAGAGTTAGTAAACACGCTATATTTCTCAATTTTAATATTAAAAGAAAATCAAAATAAACTTAATGCAGCACTAAATATTTTAAATGCTAATTTGAAGCAGGTAAATAGTTTGGTTGAAAATGGAGTATTGCTGAAATCCGCTTCAGATGCCATTCAGGTTGAAATTATTAAATTAAATCAAAATATTCAAAGTGTTGAAAAAGATATTAAATCAAATATTGAAGTTTTAGAAACAGTTACTTTACAAAAAGATTTGGCTTCAATGGTATTTATTTTACCAAGTGTTTCAGAAAACTATACTGAAATAAACCGACCAGAAATAAAATTACTCGAAAAAAATACAGAAGTTTATGACAAAAACAAAGAATTAATTTTTACAACGCTAATGCCAAAGTTCTTTTTCTTTGCAAAAGCCGGCTACGCAAGCCCAAATACATTGAATTTCTTCGAGCAGGATTTCAGTAGTTTTTATATTTTGGGACTGAAAATGGCTTGGAATCCTTTCGATTGGGGTAATAACCAAAGAAAAAGAGAAATTACTGAAATTAATAAACAAAATATTGAATTTGATACTGAAGAGCTAAATAAGAGCATTAATAGTTCCTTAATCAAAGAAAAAAATGATATTTCAAAATATAATGAAATGATTAATGAAGATAGAAAGATTATCGAAATTCAAAAAGAAATTGTAAATGAGAAATTTTCTATGCTAAAAAATGGAACTGTAACAACAGCAGAATACATTAGCGATTTTAATTCACTCCTTCAATCGCAAATCAATCTTGAAACTCACAAGATTATGCTTATTAACTCAAAAATAAATCTTTTAACAAAAACTGGAAATTTTTAAGGTGAATATATGAAAAAGTTCTTTTTGTTTATTATAATAGTAATTATTTCTGCTTGTTCAAATAACGAAAAACAAGCTGATGGTTACGGAAATTTTGAAGCAATAGAAACGATTATTTCAAGCGAAGCTAATGGAAAGATTTATGATTTAAGGGTTATGGAAGGCGATGCTATAAAAGCTGGAGATACCATTTGCGTTATTGATACAGTGCAGCTTCACTTAAAAAAGATTCAACTGCTTTCAAGTATTGAGGCAGTTCGCTCGAAAACTAAAGATGTTCAGGTTCAAATTAACGTTCTTTTAGAGCAAAAGAGTAATATTTTAAGAGATAAGGACAGAATTGAAAGATTATTTAAAGATTCTGCTGCAACACAAAAACAGGTTGATGATATAAACGGGCAGCTTGCAGTAGTTGAAAGAAATATCTCTGCAACAAAAAGCAATCTCTCTTCAGGAAATGCTGGAATGCTCGCTGAAATAAAACCACTCGAAGTTCAAATTGAACAAATAAATGATAATATAAAAAAAAGCATCATTCTTGCTCCGTCAAGTGGCACTATCCTAACTAAATTCGTTGAAAATGGCGAATTGGTAAATTTCGGAAAAGCAATATGCAAAATTGCTGATATTGAAAACATTTATCTGCGTGCTTATGTCAGTGGTAGCCAGCTTTCAAAAGTGAAAATTGGTGATAAAGTAAAGGTTTTAATTGACAAAGATGCTCAAAATATGGCTGAATACGAAGGTGAAGTGAGTTGGATTTCAAGCAAGGCAGAGTTTACTCCAAAAATTATTCAAACAAAAGAAGAGCGGGTTAATCTTGTTTATGCAGTTAAAGTCCTTGTAAAAAATGATGGGAGCATAAAAATAGGTATGCCGGGCGAAATGAAGTTGAAGTAAAATCTATGAACCTTGATTAAAGGATTATTGGATTTCTTGAAATAACTCACATTACACATTGGCTATTTCATATTAAAATCTCTTGTTAATTTTAAATATAATTCTTTGTGTTCTTTGTTAAATCATTGTGTTCTTTGTGGTTATTTTTTTAACACAAAGGGCACAAAGTATTTCACTAAGAACACAAAAAATTATATTTTAAAAAGCA
>DAIOVK010000458.1:0-3082 GCA_036759045.1 Kapaibacterium sp. (SeqCode)
ATAAGAATTATGTCATCTCCATTTAAATAAAGCATTTGCTTTATCAGGGGGTTCGGAATGACATCTTTTACTGTCATTCTGGCGTATGCCAGAATCCATCTTGCTTTTTTGTCATTGGTCATTAGTTATTAGTAAAAATACTAATGACTAATGACTTAAAAAATGTAAATCAACCCACGGGTTAACCCGTGGGTTGATTATAAAGATAGATTCTGACATTCGTCAGAATGACACTTCAAGAGAAGTCATCACCATTTAAATGAAGGATTTGCTTTATAAGGAAGTTCGGGATGACAAGTTCTTACTTTCGCATAAATTTCTTAACTTTGCGAAAGTTTTTTTGCCAGACGTCCTACATCTCCGAGATGTAGGACATCTTTATTCTTATTGCTCAATAAACTCTTTCAAAACTGAATTACGCTTTTCATCTCGAAGCATTTTTTCTATATATTTGCCAATTATATCAAATTCTAGATTTACTTTGCTTCCTGTTTGAAGATTAGACAAATTTGTTTTGTTCCAAGTGTGAGGAATTATGGAAACAATAAAACTACTTTCCTCATCTTTTGCAACTGTTAAGCTAACTCCGTCAATGCAGACAGAGCCAGTAGGAGCAATGTATTTTCTAAATTCTGGCGAGTAAGATATGGAAATTAAAATACCGAGTGTTTCCTGCCTAATTTTAGTAATAGTGCCGAAACAATCAATATGTCCCTGGACAAGATGTCCGCCTAATCTGTCTTGCAGACGGACAGCCCGTTCCAAATTCACTTTTTGACCAGAAAAAAAACTGCCGAGTGTTGTTTTTCTTAAAGTCTCTTCGACAGCTTCAACTTCAAAAACATCGTTTAGTATTTTCACAACAGTTTGGCAGCAACCGTTAATTGCAACTGAATCGTCAATTTTCAAATCGCTGAAAATTGCGTTTGCCTGAATAGAAAATCTGCGTGCATTTCCTTTTTGCAAAACAGACTTTATTGTGCCGATTTCTTCTATTAGTCCAGTAAACATTACCAGGTATCAGGATTTTTAACAAATTCGTCAATTGCTTTAGCAGCAGTGCGTCCGGCACCCATAGCAAGAATAACAGTAGCACCACCGGTAACTATATCGCCACCCGCAAAGACGCCTTTTTTATTCGTTTTCATTGTATTATTATCAACCAAAATATTTCCCCATTTGTTTACATTCAAATCCGGAGTTGTTTGATTGATAATTGGATTTGAGCCGTTACCAATAGCAACGACAGCAGTTTCAATTGAAATTTCTTCAACTGCACCTTCAATTGGAACAGGACGTCTTCTGCCGGAAGCATCGGGCTCTCCAAGTTCCATTTTCTGTAATTTCATAGCACGTAACCAACCTTGTTCATCTCCAAGAAATTCGAGCGGAGCAGCAAGCAGGTAAAATTCAACACCTTCTTCTTTTGCGTGCTTAATTTCCTCAATTCTAGCCGGCATTTCGGCTTCTGTCCTGCGATAGACAATCATTGCTCGTTTTGCTCCAAGACGAAGAGAAGTGCGCACTGCATCCATTGCAGTATTTCCACCACCAAATACAGCTACTACTTTGTTTTTCACATCGAACATCGGAGTATCGGTTTCAGGAAATTTGTATGCTTTCATTAAATTTACGCGGGTAAGAAATTCATTAGAAGAATAAACACCGTTCAAATGTTCGCCGGGAATATTCATAAAATAAGGAAGACCTGCACCAACACCTATGAAAATTGCATCGAAACGTTCAAGAAGTTCGTCAATAGTTTCGATTAAACCAACAACGTAGTTTGTAACAAATTCGACTCCCATTTTTGCAAGACCTTCAATTTCGATATGGACGATTTCTTTTGGAAGACGAAATTCCGGGATTCCATAAATAAGCACACCGCCAACGCTATGAAGTGCTTCGAATACAGTTACTTCGTGTCCCATTTGGATTAAATCGCCGGCGCAACTAAGCCCAGCCGGACCGCCGCCAACGATAGCTATTTTTTTACCAGTTTTTGGTTTTAACTCAGGGATTTGCAGCCCAATATTTTTTCTTTCCCAGTCGGCAGCCCAGCGTTCCAAATTACCAATGGCAACAGGGTCGCCTTTTTTAGCTAGGATACACACTTTTTCGCATTGCTCTTCCTGTGGGCAGACTCTACCGCAAACAGCTGGTAGGGCATTATCTATTTTCAATACAGCAGCAGCTTCTTTGTGATTTCCTTCAGAAATGAGTTTTATAAATTTTGGTATATTGATTGAAACGGGGCAGCCAGTAATACAAAGTGGATTTTTACACTGGATACAGCGGTTTGCCTCTTCTATTGCTATTTCTTGAGTGTAACCAAGATTTACTTCTTCAAAATTCTTGTTTCTAACGTTTGGGTCTTGTTCGAGCATGTGATGTCTTTTTATGCTCATTCTTTCTTTATTAGTCATCTCAGCCATTTGTCTTCTCCTTATCATACATTTTTTCCAATTTACATATATGGCTTTCTAATGAAGTTTTCTCCTGAGTTAAATACATTTTATTTCTATTTGTTAAAACCTTGAAGTCAACTTCGTGAGCATCAAATTCTGGACCATCAACGCAAACAAATTGTGTTTTTCCACCTACAATAGCGCGGCAGCCACCGCACATTCCAGTGCCATCGACCATAATTGGATTTAAACTAACGACTGTTTTTATATTGTAAGGTTTTGTTACTTTTGCAACAGCTTCCATCATAGGAATTGGACCAATTGCGAGAACAAAGTCAATTTTTTTCCCTTCGTCAATCAGCTGCTGGAGTTTTTGCGTAACAAAACCGTGAAAACCGTAAGAGCCATCGTCAGTAGTTGGATAACATTCATCGCTTGTTGCACTCATTTCATCTTCAAGTATAACAAATTCTTTGCTTCTTCCACCAATTATGCTAATTACGTAATTTCCGGCTTCTTTTAGTGCCTTTGCAGTTGGGTATGCAATCGCAGTTCCAACTCCTCCGCCAATGCTTACAGCGCAACCAAAGTTTTCGATATGAGAAGGTTTTCCGAGAGGACCTACTAAATCTGGAATAAAATCGCCTGCTTTTAATGTATTGAGATGTTTGGTG
>DAIOVK010000459.1:0-3079 GCA_036759045.1 Kapaibacterium sp. (SeqCode)
ACCAGATATGGAATATCTATTATTATTCTCCTTCCCAAGTTTAACTTGGGAAGTAGGGTAGGCGGTTTTCGGTTGTCAATAATTAAGTCATTAGTTACTGGTCATTAGTCATTAGTATTTTTTCTTCTACCAATGACTAATGACATATTAAAACTATTTTTAAGATGGATTCTGACATCCGTCAGAATGACTAACCACCATAAACTAATAACCAATGACTAATGACCAATAACCATAAACCAATAACCATAAACCGACAGCCGATAGCTGATAGCTGACTGCCGACAGCCATTAACTACTTACTGACAATCATAAACGAAGAGACTTTCTTGCTTCCAGAACTCAACACAATATTATACATTCCGTTTGCTAAATTGCTTGCATCAAAGTTTATTCTGTGTATTCCGGTTGAATAAACGTTGTTTCCAATGGTTGCAACCAATTCGCCAGTAGAATTGTAAATCTGTATTTCTGCGCTTGCTTCGTCTGTTAAGCTAAATTCAAATATAGTTGAATTTACAACTGGATTTGGAATGTTTTTAATTGACATTTCAAGTTCAGATTCATTTAAACTTGCTTTAGCCAGATAAATAGCATTAGTTTTGTAGTAAAGTTCGTTTTGTTCTGTATTATTAGTTAATTCATTTATGGCGGATAATGAAATATTTCGCAAAGTGTTGTTACTCATTAGTTTTACAGTCAATATTTCATCATCATCAGCTCCGTCAGTAGTGGGAGTAAATTCATCATTACCCCAAATTGTTACGGCAGCAGTTCCATTATGGACTGCACCAGCGCCAATCAACTCATCTTTCAGATTATAAACACCGATTTCATTCCCATTTGCTATTCCATTTAATTCCAGAATTAAAGTAGCTGAGTTTCCAGTACTTGTGTATTTTGGTTTTAACTGTTTTGCAAGTGGAGTAAGATTATCGGCAAGTGCTTTTTGAGCGGAGTTAGCTGGATATGTTAAAGTAGAAGCGTCGTTTAAATACATATAGTATCCTTCACCTGTATTCATATTGCCTAATGTGTTTAAGCCGAAAGCAGGGAAATAGATTCCGCCAGTATTGTTTTTGCATAGAGTAAGATTTGTTCCTACGCTTGCAAGAGCAACATCAGGAGACATCGGGCTGTTTCTATAATATGCCGAGAGATTCCAGCCGGCAATGAGATTAATGGGGGTATTTTCAGGAATAACTGGTGTACCGGTTATTTCAAGTAAGCTATTAGCAGACATATTTGCTAAATATCCGTGAGCAATATTCCAATCACCAATAGTGTTAATATTAAAAGCAGGATTAAACATTTGACCAGCACCATTTTTAACAATATTAACATTTTGGGTAATATCATTAAATACACTTGGCATAAGAGGAACTTCTGGCATAATATTGCTTGAAACTATGTTCCAGCCCGTGCTAAGATTAATTTGCATAGTTTGTGGAACTATCACATTTAAGCCGGATAAAATAGTAAATCCGCTTATTTGGTAATCTTCAGGACCTATTGAATATGTTGCAGTAGCATTGTATTCCACATAAGCAAGAGCGTCCCAAACCCTGAATGTAAACACTTCACCAACAGCAAATCCATCTTTAATTGTGGTTTCTATATTATCACCCCATACATTTATGCCAAGGTTACTTCCATTCCAAACACTATAGCCGGCGCAATGCCACTGGCCGGGAGTTCTTTGATAGAACAATCCAATAGCATCACCAGCAACGAACGTGCGATTACCAATCATCGGATTAATATCTGCCGGAACAATAATAGTAGCATAATTTCCGGTTTCGGTTATAACTTCCCATGGAACTGTAATTTCTTCTGCAGTTGTAAATGACCAAACTGCTGACCATTGGCTTGATGCACCTTCATTACTGCTTGCTTTTACACGCCAGTAATATGTAGTTTCATAATTCAAATCAATAGTTACATAATAGAAGTTGTCAGTAATAAATGCATCAAGAACTGATGTTGCAAAGTTAGAAGTTGTAGAAACCTGAATCTGATAAGTATCGGCATCGGTTACTTCAAGCCAGTGCAAATCTGGATTAATAGACACATCAATTGCTTGGTTTACAGGTTCAGTTAAAATAGGAACATCAAGAGGCGGAATAAGTGAACCAAAGCTAAACTGCATATTAGGACGGTTTGCTGAAACGGTAACAGTTGCTGAAGTAGTTCCACACATATTTGTTTCTGTATCTGAACGGAAATAAATCACAGAGTTTGCCGGAGTTACAGTATAGTAATGCGAGGCATTTTGAGTATATGCAGCAGGATAATTACTGAAACAGGTTTCGATTAATAAATTAGAAACGCCATCCCAGATAAATGGTTCATCAAACTGATGAAGGTTCCAACCTGCTACAGGTTGATATGCAGTTGTAGCGGTAAAGACAGTAGCCCAATCTGTATATTCCCAAGCTGTAACAACATTGGCAGTTGTTTGTTTCATTTTAATTGAAAATCCCTGAAGAGCAGCGCAGTTGTTTGGAATATATACATTAAATGAAAGTGAATTTATTGGGCCGGCTGTTCCTCCATTGCTAAGTAATTCTGACGCTAAAATCAGAATTTGGTGTCTTGAACTCTTATAATAGTTTCCATAAGGTGCTGGGAAAGTAGATGTTGAGTTATAAGCAGTACCAGTTCCAATAGTAATTATGTTTCCAGTAGAAAAAGTCCAAATACTTGACCAGGGGCTTGTGTTTGATACATTCGCTGCCTGAACACGCCAATAGTATGTTGATAAAGTTGCTAAACCAACTGGTAAAAGTTCAGAATCCGTTATTCCAGTTTGATTAATTACTAAGTTAGTAAATTCTGGATTTGTAGCTACTTGCAGAGTATATGAGCTTGCAGCAAAAACTGGCTCCCAAACTAAAGGTGTTGATGGCGAGAGATTGGTAGAACCATTTTCGGGTGCTACTAAAATTGGTGCATCAAGAGGTCCTTCAGTTATAAAGTTCCAGGTTTGAGACCAGTAAGCTTCTATACCAGTTGTAAAGCCCTTTACTCGCCAGTAATATTGATATGTTGGATTCAAAGATGTAGTAGGAATATACGA
>DAIOVK010000460.1:0-3072 GCA_036759045.1 Kapaibacterium sp. (SeqCode)
TATGGCGATATTGGTTTAACGATACAAAATAATAATTTGGAAGGTCTGCGAACAATTTTAATTCGTTCTAAAACTGACGGCGCAAATTACAATACGATAAAAAACTGTAATATTGTTGGTGCTACTAATGAGTTCAGTTATAATCATAAAGGCATTGAAACCGGCGGAAGTAATAACAACTATTTAACTTTAGATGGAAATACCTTTAAAAAATGTTGGATTGCTATTTCATTAATGAATGCTGAGAACAACATAATTAAAAATAACATCATTGGAAGCGATATTCAAACTGAAAATATTAATGCAAAAGGAATATACTTATCTTATATGATAAAATCTGAAATATCAAATAACAGGATTTTTGGTCTTGATGCTTCTACTTTTGCTGTAACTTCAACTGGTATTGATGTCCGGGCCTCTGAAGATTTATTGATTAATGGAAATTACATTCATAATATTTCTCAATTTCTTCAAAACAAGGGTGGAGCTTGCGGTATTTATGTAAAAGGTACAAATATTCTAATCAGCAACAATGTGATTTATGATTTAAATTCTCCAAATCCATACTATAATCAAATTGCAGATAAATATTGGAGAAATCCATTTGGTATCTATATAGAAAATGGTTCAAAAATAAAATTATTTAATAACAGCATTAATATATTTGGAGAAGATACTTATACAGGATATAACGGAACTTTTTCAGCTGCATTGTTTATAAAAAATCAAATTGATTCTCTTGTGGTTGCGAATAATGTTTTTTCCAATTCTTTTGTTGGAAAACCCGGCTCTCGCTCCTACGCTGTTTTTTCCAATTCAACATTTAATAAAATTGATTATAATGATTATTTCCAAAGTGGAGAATATGGTATAATAGCAAATATTAAAGGTATTGATGTTTATACGCTTCAGGAATTGCAGGCAGTAACTCATCAGGATTCAAATTCACTTGCTGAAAATCCATTATTTATAGATAATAGTAACTTAGCTCCTCAGCTAAGCTCCCCTTTAATAGTAGCCGGACTAAAAAATAATACAGTTCAGGAAGATATACTTGGAAACGTTAGAAAAAACTATCCTACAATCGGAGCTTACGAAATGCTATTCAATGATGCAATTGCTCCACCAAACCTGCTATCTCCTGGGAATAATGAATTATGTGTTTCTCAAACTCCGAATTTTATTTGGGGAGCTGTAACAGATGCAACTTCTTATTATCTTGATATTGCAGATAATTCTGATTTCACATCTATAATTTACAGCTTTTACGGAATTACTGATACGACTTTTACTATGTCCAATCTTTTAATTCCTTCAACCCAGTTTTACTGGCGGGTAATGGCTTATTCAGATTATTATCAAAGCATCTGGTCCCAAACTAAAACTTTTATAACTATTGGAGAGTTGGAAACACCTATATTGGCTTTTCCGGAAAATAATTCTACTAATGTTAACTGCTCGTTTAATCTTGAATGGTTATCAGTTGTTGGTGCTGTAAATTATCAAATCCAGGTTTCAAAGAATCCTGAGTTTAGCATTATCACTCATAATATTTCTGATATTAATCAAACTAATCAAGATGTAATCAACTTAAACATAAATACGGAATACTTTTGGAGGGTAAAAGCATCAAATTCCGTATTTTCTTCAGAATGGTCAGATGTTTGGTCTTTTACGACTGGAAGCCAAATTTCAATTGGAAATGACCAGACTTATAACAGTTTTTCTTCTTACCCTGCCCCTCTCGGCAGAGAAAACGAAGCTGTGCGAACTCAGTTTGTAATAAGAGCAGAAGAATTGAAAAGTTTAAGTATAGCAAGTGGAAATATTAGCAGTTTATTTTTAAATGTCCATTCTCCTAACTACGCTAATACTATTAGAGATTTATCACTTAAAATAAAATTAACTAACGATTCTGTTGCCGGAAAAAAAGCAAATGAAAATTGGGATAATTCAAATTTTACTTATGTATGCTTATTAGATACTTTTAATGCTGTTCCCGGCTGGAACGAATTTATATTTAATCAAGATTTTTATTGGGATGGAGTTTCAAATTTAAAGATTGAGTTCTGTTTCAATAATTACGGCGAAGATGTGTCTGGTTATAAATACGAAAATGTTTCAACTTATTACTCATCAACAAACTTTAATAGTGTTTGCTATTATACTTACACATATAATGCTAATTTTTGCAATTTTAATTTAACTTATAAACAACTTTCAAATTTTAGACCAAACGTTCTCCTGAAGTTTTCTAATTATTCAATATCTTTAAAAAAAGTCAAACTTATATCACCGGAAAACAATTCTACTGATATTTCATTTAATCCATCTTTTAACTGGAATTCAGTAAATTATGCAACTTCATATAATTTACAGGTATCCACTGCAAGTAACTTTTCTAACCTTATAATTAATGAAGTTACATCGGACACAGCATTTACTCCATCTATTGCATTAAATAGCAATACTCAGTATTTTTGGAGAGTTCAGGCATTAAAACCGAATATATCACCCAGCGATTGGTCCCAGATTTGGAATTTCGTTACAGAACCAATTTATATTACACAGTTTATTAATTTAAATCAGGGCTGGAACCTTATTTCGTCATATATTCTTCCACTAAATACCGATGTGGTCGAAATTTTCGAACCGATAGTAAATAGTATAAAATTAGTCAGGAGCAGATATAATAAAATATATTATCCATCAGTTAATTTCAATAATATACCGGGCTGGAATATTACAGATGGATACGTAGTTTATGCAACTGCGCCGGCGGTTCTTCAAATAGATGGAACTGAAATATATCCGGAAAATATCCCTATAAATTTAAATCAGGGCTGGAATCTTATTTCGTATTTAAGAGCAACTCCTATGCTTGTTTCATTAGCATTTAACTCATTAGGAAATTCTCTTTTGCTCGTGAAAAATAATGAAGGAAAGATTTTTAATCCGTTTTATAATTTAAATCAAATTGAATTTTTGCTACCCGGTGAAGCTTACTGGCTCTATATGTCAGCACCGGACATCTTAATTTACCCTGAAAATGATTAGGGTTATTAGGTTATT
>DAIOVK010000461.1:0-3072 GCA_036759045.1 Kapaibacterium sp. (SeqCode)
AACAGCAGCAATAATCACCCATTTTCTTTCATATCGGTTTTTATGCAGCTTCCATAAAGCAATTAACCAAAAAATTAGACCAATCAGAGTTTTGTTGTCAGTCATATCGCTACCAAAGGGCCAGCCAGTCCAAAAGGCATCAAAAGCGTATTTCTGCATAATCGGTCCGAAAACAAATCCACCTAAAATAATAAAAATTACTGTGAATATTGTCAGTTTATATGTGTTTTCTAGTTTGAAAACAACTTCAAAGCCAGTTCTGAATGACAGCAGAAAAGCAGCAAAGATAAATATAATGTGTAAAATCATCGAAACTGCCGGTACATCTGCTCTAAAGCGGATAATAAGCGGATATTCTGTTAAAGGCACCTTAGTATTTGTTTCATCATTCAAAAACACCTGATATTCTACTTTTCCTGCAGGCGGCTGATGAGGTATTTCTGCTATTAAAGTGTCGCCCTGACGTGCCATCTCAACAGATGTCCACTTGTCATAGCTTTTGTACCGCTTGAATTTCATTTCTCCAATTAAAGATGTGTTCGGAGCGTATACCTTGATTATTTCAGCACCTTCACCGGGATGAGAGCGGGGAAAAACTGCTTTTACTTCGCTTTTATTTATTATTATATCTACATCAACCGGGTAAGTTGGGCCGGTTAGTTTTTGATAGTAGGAAATGAGAAAAGTAAGAATTATTGAACAAATCCAAAAGCTAATCGTAAGAACCCTTTTATTTTTCATTTTTTATTTTTTCTCCAGTAGGTTTTTAGCATCTACAAATGACGCAATTGCTTTTAAAACCGGCTTATCAACAGAAATGCTAACAGAATAGAAGCCATTATCTCCCCATAGCACATTAGATATAACAGCTTTTATAAAATTCTTTATATATTCCTTATCGGCTAAAAACATTTGCTCATTCCATACATTTTTCATTTTGCAAAAATCAATGAATTTAGCGAGTAGATTATCATCAACAATAAAAAAATTTGCAAAATTTAAATAATCATCTGAAGATTTTAGACGAATATCTCCTTCGTTATATTTCAAAAACAGGAGAGCAAATTCAAAGAAAATGCTTCTGCCCTTTAATACCTGAGTAAGCATAGTTAAAGAATCGTTCTGGACAAAATAATCCGGTATAATTCCACCACCTCCAACAATCTGTCTGCCTTTTTTAGTCATAAAAACAGGTAAATTCTTTCTGTTGCCAATCTGTTTAAAAATATCCTCATAAACCTTATTTTTTTCAGAATCCTGATTTAAAAAAGCAGAATCTTCAATTCTCATATTTTTAATATCATTAGTAATCTTTTGAACAGTTCTGCCAGATGGAGTAAAATACCGTGCTATAGTCAGAGCAAATGCAGAACCATCTTTAAATTCCCACACTTTTTGAGCAAGACCTTTTCCGAAAGTCATTTCTCCAACAATTATTCCTCTGTCATTATCCTGCATTGCTCCAGAAAAGATTTCTGCTGCTGATGCTGTATGCCCGTCTGTTAGCACTACAATTGGAACATCGCTAAACATTCCATCTTTTTCTACAACCTTTTTCATCGAATAAAGCTTATTTCTTGCTTCAGTATAAACAAGCAATTCATCTTTTTTAAAGAATTGCTCAAGAAGCTCCAACACTTTTTCTAAATATCCTCCATTGTTACTTCTTAAATCGAACAAAAGATTTTTTGAGCCGCTTTGTAAGAGTTCATTAATCACTTCTTTTATTTCAATTGCAGATTCGTTAGAGAATGAAGAAATTTTTATATAAGCAATATCTGTTCCCGGTATTATAAAACTGCTATTGACTGACTTTATTAAGTAGTCATTCCTGTTAAGTAAAAATTCAGATATGCTTCCGTCTTTTTGTTTTTTTAAAATTATTTTTACTAGACTACCTTTGATTCCACTAATTAAATTACTTACTTCCTGAATGTTCATTCCAGTTGTTTTCACATCATCAATAAAAATGATTTTATCTCCAATTGAAATGCTGTTTGAATCGGCAGAACTGTTTTTTATAACATTAGCAACAACTATACTATCGGCAATTTGGACTACATTTATGCCTATTCCCACTCCTTTACCTTTATTAAGTTCGGCAATTCTTTTGTATTGCTCTGATGTTAGATAATTTGAAAACTGGTCAAGCTCTTTTAGCATAGCCGAAAAAGCTGTTTCAGTTATTCTTTTTACATCTACAGAATCAACATAATTTTGAGTAGCAATTTCCAATATTTCTTTAAACTTAGCTGTTTGCTCACTAATTATATGTGAATTTTCAGATACCTGAGAAAATAATGTAAATATTGAACAAATTATGTTTAATAAAATTATTAATATTATTTTTTTCATCACTGATTTTTATTTAATTGAAAAAAGTATGCTTCTTTATAAATAACTCAACTTCATAACTCTATCCCCCTCATAGTTTTTTTATTTCGCAATTAATATAGTTATGAAATTTTAAAAAAGATAATATAAAAAGAAAAACTCCTAACTCCCAAATAAATTTGGGAGTTATTCTGATAATTAGAGTAACTCCATAATTTATTATGGAGATAAAATGCGTAATTAATATTTACTAAGCAAAACTCCTAACTTCTTTATTTTCAATATATAGTCGAGTTCAGAAATTGCTCATATATTGGAAGCATCGTCCACTCGTTTGGAAGTATCGTCCACTCGTTTGGAAGTATCATCCACTCGTTTGGAAGTATCATCCACTCGTTTGGAAGTATCATCCACTCGTTTGGAAGTATCAAAACTGCTTAGGTTTATATTTTCAAAGTACAAATATTGATTTTCAAAGTAATATTTATAATATTACAAATTGATTATAAGATTATTCAAAACTAATAAAATACTATAATTAATTTGAAAAATCAAGTAGGAAAATAAATCAACTCAATTTCAATCAATTATAAATATATCCAGAAGAATGTCCATTTGCATCAGAAGTAAAAAATATAAATTACCTTACACATTCCTCTCTTGAGAGTGGCTGATACGTTATATTATTTTATACCACAATTCTAATTCCCCTCTTGAGAGGGGACAAAGGGGTGTGTT
>DAIOVK010000462.1:0-3067 GCA_036759045.1 Kapaibacterium sp. (SeqCode)
GGAAAAAAGAACACACCCCTTTAATCCCCTCTCAAGAGGGGAATAAGAAAAGTGGTTTTAAAGAACACACCCCTTTAATCCCCTCTCAAGAGGGGAATAAGAAAAGTGGTTTCAAAGAACGTATCACCCTAAGATTAGGAGCTCTTAGAAACTTTAGATGTCCAACACTTTCCCCAGTGTTGGACATCTTGAAGAGACTTTTGAAGAATCAAGATGTCCAACATTGAAGAAAATGTTGGACATCAAGTTTAAATTTAATTTTAAAAATAAAAGCAAAAAAATTATGAAAAAAATATTGTTTTTAATAATTATAATACTATTCCCTATATATCTTTCTTCACAAACAGTGAATTATGCGGAATACTTTTTTGATAATGACCCCGGGCTTGGTAATGGAACGTCATACACGATAATTTCCGGAGATACTGTTGTTATTGAAGAACCCTTGTCGCTTGAAGGATTAGCAGCGGGAATACATCATCTTTGCTTTCGGTTCAGAGATGACCTTGGTTACTGGAGCTTTTCTAAATGCTCTGTAGTTTATATTATTGTAATCAATAACGAGCCAGTTTTGCTTGCTGCGCCTATCGTAGCAGCGGAATATTTTATTGATAACGACCCCGGGCTGGGACTGGCTACTTTAATCAGTCTTACACCAACGGATTCTGTCAATATTTTAGATTCGTTGAGTACTGCAGATTTGGCTCTTGGTATTCATTATATCAGCTATCGCTTTAAAGATGATAACGGAAGCTGGAGCCATACAAAGACAGGTAGATTTTACGTTATAGAAACTGATACAACTCCACAAATAATTGCTGCGCCAATCGTAGCAGCGGAATATTATTACGACAGTGACCCCGGACAGGGAAATGGCATTCCATATCCGATTGCTGCTGGTGATACAGTTGTAATAATGGATTCATTTCTGACAGATAGTTTATCTGCTGGTATTCATGCTTTGCATTTCAGATTTAAAGATGAAAATGGAAACTGGAGTATGACGAAAGCAAATAATTTTTATATTTTAGATGAAGGACCCGCTCCAGAGCCGGAACCTGTCCCAATAGCAAAGGGAGAATTTTATTTAGATTCAGACCCGGGCTTAGGAATGGGCTTTCCTTTAAATGTTTCCGGCGATTCAGTTACAATCGCAGAAGCATTTAACACTAATGGGTTAGAGCAGGGAATACATTTTTTAAATTATCGCTTTCAGGATACAAGAGGTAATTGGAGCTTTTCGCGTGGTAATAATTTCTATATTATCGGTGAACCAATGCCAGATATAGCAAATCCAACGGAAATAGGTTATTGTGAGTATTTCTTTGATGATGACCCGGGGCAAAGCAATGCTGTTCCAATATTTGTATCTCAAGGCAGTTCTTTAACAAATCCTCTTGTCGTAAACACAGAAGGGCTTGCAGTGGGCAAGCACTGGGCTTCCGTACGAATGAAAGATTTAGATGGCAACTGGAGTTTCAACAAGAGCGATACGTTTAATATTTTGAACCGTCCAGCGTTGTTATCTCCGGAAAACAATCAAATAATTACTACACTTGAACCAATTATTGATTGGACAGATGTTCCCGGAGTAACAGGTTATCAAATACAGATTTCTACACAAACCTCGTTTGCTACTTTCTTATTGAATTTAACAACAACTACTCCTGATATATCGCAATATCAGATAGAACCGGGTTTGATTGGAATGGATACTTCATATTACTGGCGAATCAGGGCTGTTCTTTCCGCTGGGGGATATACTCAATTTTCTGATTCTCGGAAATTCACTCCAAAGAATATGAACATTGAAATATTACCACTTAGTCAGTTGTCATTTATTAATGGTTCAAATATTTCTGTGTCTTTTGCTATTACCGGCACATTTTCTTCTGGTAATATGTTTAAGCTGCAGTTGTCTGACTCAGCTGGTAGTTTTATGAATCCTCTGATTTTAGGCAACTTGAATGGAATATTAGCTGGAACAATTAATGGAGTAATACCGACAAACATCGTTTCTGGAACTGGCTACAGAGTTAGAATTGTTTCATCAATACCATTATTTATAGGTGAAAATAACGGAGATGATTTGACAATGCTGAATTATCAGGTACCAATGCTAATTAATCCATCGAATAATTCAGCCGATATATCTATAAACGAACCATTAGTATGGCGTAATGTTCCTAATGCTACATCATATAATCTACAGGTATCGAATTCCTTCCTATTTACAAGCTTTGTTGTGAATATAGAAAATTTAGCAGATACAAGTTATGCCCTTGACTGGTTACATTCAACAAGTTATTACTGGCGAGTAAATGCTAATTTCGGTGAAGGTTTTGGACCTTGGTCAAAAACTTTTAAATTCACAACAAAAAGTATTGGAGCGCCGGTGCTTTTGTTTCCTCAGTATAATGCTTTGAATGTTACAACTCAACCTGCTTTTATTTGGAATTCCGTTCCTGAAGCAACAGAATATGTTTTGCAGGTGTCTATAACCAGTAATTTTTTATCATTTTTAGTAAATGAAATTCTTACTGATACAACATATAACGTTACTGATGTGCAGTTTCCTTCTAATGCGTTAATTGTTTGGCATGTCAAAGCATTGATTGGCTCTGAGCAAGGGAATTGGTCAACTAATTGGATTTTCAGAACTGAAGAAGCATATTCTCCACCTACACTTAACTCTCCTTTAAACAATAGTATTAATCAACCTTTAGCTTTAAACTTAGTATGGAATGCTGCAGTTGGAACTTCCTATTCCCTTCAGGTTGCGACTGATGTTGATTTTACTAATATTATTTTAAGTGATAGCGGTTTAACTTCTTTAAGCTATCAACTTTCCGGTTTAACTTACAATACTCAGTATTTCTGGCGGGTTAACATTACTGATGGAACTCAAACGAGTATCTGGAGTAATGTTTGGAACTTTAAAACCGCAATAAATGATATAAGTTACGGTCTTGTTGCTTATTATCCTTTCAATGGCAATGCAAACGATGAAAGTGGGAATGAGCATCACGGTGTTAATAACGGTGCTACATTGACAGAAGATAGATTT
>DAIOVK010000463.1:0-3059 GCA_036759045.1 Kapaibacterium sp. (SeqCode)
ACACACCCCTTTGTCCCCTCTCAAGAGGGGAATTGGATTTGTGTTATAAAATTAAGAACGTATCAGCCCTGCTCCCTACACCCCTTTGAAAAAGGGGAGAATAAAAAGAAAATTCTTCTTCCCCCTTTGAAAAAGGGGGGTAGGGGGATTTTTGCAATTCTATTTTCAAAAGACCCTATTAATTTATGTCATCTCCATTTAAAAAGCTGCTATCATTTTCAAAGCGTGACAATTTGTCACGGTTTCATTTCCTTCAGTTTTTAGACGCTCTTTTAATTTTCGCCAATATGCTGGTGGGTTAGTACTTTCAGTTAAAACCTCAACAACATCTACAATTGAAAAATACCACTTTTCTTTTTCTGAATCCCAGAAAGTGCGTATCTTTTTTGATACAAATAATTTTATTGCAGTTTCTTTAGCCATAAAGCACCTTTAACTCATTTTATATCCCATAATCAAGCCGTCTCCAACAGGGACAATCGTAGAAAACAGTTGAGGATTGTTTGCAATCGCAATGTTGAATTTTTTAATTGCCTCAACGTTGTGAGGTTCTTCTACTTTTCCTCTTGCAACAATATCACCGAAGGCAAAAGCATTATCAGCTGCAATAATACCTCCAACGCGAACTAATGGAAGCACTAACTGAAGATATTCCATATAAGAAACTTTGTCTGCATCTAAAAAAACGAAATCAAACTGAAAATCCGGTTTAAAATCACGAAGGAAATCAACAGCTTTCGTATTATGAAGTTCAATAACATTCTCTAAATTTGCCTGTTTTATTTTCTTTGAGAAAAATTCGCAGTGATGTGGATTTAATTCAAGTGAAATCAATTTTCCATCTGGAACTAAGGCGCGAGCCATAGTGATGCCAGAGTAACCGGCAAGACCACCAATTTCTAATACATACTTTGCTTTCATCAGTTTTAAAATGAATTGAAGAAAGCGTCCCTGCTCCTGCGAAATGGAAATATTTGGTATGTCCTCCTGATTTGCTTCTTTTCTCAATATAGAAAGGAATTCATCTTCACAGGAAAAATTCTCAAATAAATAATCGGCAATATCAATTGTTACTGCAGTTGGGTACGAAGCCATTTTTTCCTCCTTAAGCTTTTTAAATTACTTTTATTTCACTATTTCTATTTTTTCTGATGTATGATTATTATTTTCGTTTTAAATTATTTATTTAAATTTATTTGTCATTCTGACATAAGCCAGAATGACATCGCTATTTTTTTAAGATATTTCATATCTTGTAGATATGGAATATCTATTCTTTTCTCCTTCCCAAGTTCAACTTGGGAAGGAGGATCAGTAAATTAAAAAATTTTTTGTCATGCTATCAACTTGTTGATAGTATGACTTTCTTCTTAATTAGTTAATTTTTCTGAAAGAAAACGTTTTCGTATCTTCGAGCCGCCTGCCGAAAGCTGACTGCCGTTAGCTATCTTCGTATCTTCAAGCCGATAGCTGAAAGCTGAAAGCTATCTTCTGCCTTCTGTTTACGGTTTCGCTCCTATACTAATGTTTGCATTTATTCCGTAATGTTTGATTTGTTTTAGCAAGGAATTAAGTGAATTTAAGGTTGTATCAACTTTTAAACTGAGTCCTTTATCATAAATAAGACGGGAAAGCAACCCATTCCCATTTTTCAAATCTTTTGAAAGTACTTTAATATCAGCAAGAAGAGTATCGGCATTGGACATTGACGATTTTGTTGAATTTAAAATCAATTCAGCTTCGCTTGAAATCCTGTCTAATCTATAAACTAAAGAATCCACGACTGGTTCATATTTATCGTAAGAATTTTTAAAACCCGAAGAAAGATATTTCACATCACGAAAAACATCATTAATATCGCCGGAAGTTCTTTCTGCCTGCTGTTTAAGCATATCTACAATATTTACAAAATTATCTAATGATGAATTTAGTTTTTCTAAAGTGTTATTGTTTGCAATAGAATTATTCAGAAGATAAGTTAATGTGTCAACTCGCCCAATAACAGATTGGGCTTGTTTTGCAATCGTGCCGAAATCAGAAATGAGGTTTGAAAGGTCGTCAGCTTGCACTCCGGGCAGTTCTTGCTGTAAGTTGAATTTTTTTTCTGAATGACCGGGATAAATTTCGATTTTCTTTCCGCCAGTAATTTCGAGCATAGTAATTTTAGCTACGGCATCTTCGTTAATATCGGAAACATCTGAAAGATTGGCAGTAATAAGCACAGAGCTATTATCATTGGTAACAGCAGTAACGTATCCCCTTCTAACTCCGTTAATTGTAACCGGAGCGGACTCCTGGATACCGGCCGAGTGGGCAAAACGGAATTTTACTATGTTTTGCGACATTGAAACGCTAATCCCTTTGCCAAGAGTTATACCGATAATTAAAAGAATAATAGCGGCAAGTGCAGCCAAACCAACTTTTAATTCTAAATTTTTATTATATTTCATAAATGATAAAAGCCCCTTAGTGAAAGGGGCTTAAAATAAAATTATATTTGCAAATTAAAATGGGAATTCATTGCTATGAGAAGAGCTACCCATCGGAATTTCGCTTTCATAGTCTAAGTTCAAGTCTAAATCAAAATCTGATTGGTCGGCAAGAAGAGACCTGTCGTCATCAAAAGAATCGTCATCTTTTAACTTTCTTGCTTCAAGAAGGAGCATATTGTCTGCCAATACTTCCACCACATGTCTTCTGTTGCCAGTCTTGTCGTCAAAGGAACGGGTCTGTATTCTGCCTTCTATGTAAACCCGTGAACCTTTCTTTACTAACCTGTGGATTACCTCTGCTAAACCACGCCATGCTACAATAGTGTGCCAATCGGTATGTTCCTGTACGTTGCCATCTCTGTCTTTCCAGGTTTCAGATGTTGCTAATCTGAATGAAGTTACTGGGATTCCGCTTGGAGTGTACTTCAAATCCGGATTTCTACCTACGTTCCCGATGAGCATCACTTTGTTCAATGTTCTTGACATTTTTAACCTCACTTTTATCGTAAAAACAAATTCCTTCTATTAATACATTGTTATATATTAATTTCTTCTTCTTTTTTCTTA
>DAIOVK010000464.1:0-3053 GCA_036759045.1 Kapaibacterium sp. (SeqCode)
GTTATGAAGTATTTTTCAAATTAATTGAATCAGTATTGAAAAATTACAAAGAGCAGATTTAATTGAGAATTTATAAAATCCTTTCACCATTGATAAAATAAAGGAGTTAGGAGGTTCACTTAGTAAAGAATAATTTTGCAGTTAGCAAATGTCGTTCTATTAGTTATAGGTTATTAGTAAAAAAATTAACAATTATATTGCTTATCACCTGAAAAGATGGACTCCACCTTCTAAGTGTGGAGTCCATCTGGGGAAAACTATCCCGCAAGGGATTGTATTATTGTAGTAAATGTTTTCCGTTTCCAATAATATCCCGCAAGGGATTAAATTTTGCAAACAAATAATATAAAAGCAAAAAAGATGGACTCCACTGGGGAAAGTGGAGTCCATCTTCTCCCCTCACTGAATTTAATTATTATAGAAATGCTCCTAAATACCATTTAACGATGAAACATAATCATCAAACGAATGCAAACCATTATTTTAATTATGCTGATAATAATTTAGTGTCTTCACATAATAATTTGGCAACTTCAAACGGTCATCTGCCGGCTTCAAATGGTCATCTGCCGGCTTCAAATGGTCAGCTAACGACTTCAAACGCTCAACTAACGACTTCAAATGCTCAACTAACGACTTCAAATGGTCATCTGCCGGCTTCAAATGGTCATCTGCCGGCTTCAAACGGTCATCTGCCGGCTTCAAACGGTCATCTGCCGACTACAAATGGTCATCTGCCGACTTCAAACGGTGATTTGACGACATATTTTATTATCTGAAGTTCTCAGATGAACAAAATAATTCATTAGATTATAGTATGAATCTGTTTTTTATTGTTTTTTACTAATTAGGAATAAATAATTATACTTATTTAATTAAATAAATATAATCAGAATAATAGAGGAATATTTTAGCAATTCATTTTACATAATTTAATAAATAAACTATTCTTTTCTTTTATTGAAAGAAGTATTTAAATAATTATTTTACTCTTTATAAATTGTATTTTGGAAGGAAAAAATTTGAACGGTGGGAATTAGGAATTAGGAATTGGGGATTGGGAATTAGGAATTGGGAATTGGGGACTGGGAATTAGGAATTGGGAATTAGGGACTGGGAATTGGGAATTAGGAATTGGAAATTGGAAATTGGGGATTGGGGATTGGGGATTGGGGATTCGTCATTTGTCATTTGTCATTCGTAAAGGAAAAAATACCAATGACCAATGACCTATAACTAATGACCATAAACCGAAAACCGACTACCGAAAACCATAAACTATAAACCATAAAACCATAAACCGATAACCATAAACCGAACGCTGATATAGAAAAGATGGACACCACTTTCAAAGTGCGAAGTCCATAAAAAAAAATAAAAAAATAAATTTGCTTTGTAATAAAATTATATTTAAATTAAATTATTGAGAAAAACAAAATATATGAAAGGAAAAGCTATTTAAATATAGTGAAATAAAATAAATATGTAAGCGTAGTCTTACTTGCTTTCTTGTTTGAAAATCGTCCAAATTTTTAGATATGAGAATAGCAATAAAGGCACGCCCCGATTGGGGCGTTTTCCTTTATGCATCTCATATCGGGTTTCTTGGACGATACCTCAAACAAGGGCATAATGTGAAAATGCCCTTTTTTTTATGTTTAATTTTTTTTGAGGTTTTTATGAAAAAATATCTAATTCTACTCATTTTATTACTGAGCTTTGGTTGTTCGAAAAAAGATTACCTTTTAAACGATTATAATTCAAATGCTAATACTCCCAAAGTAACAATACAAACTCAAACAAAAATGGAATTAATTCAGACAAATTCTGAATTTAATCAAAGAAGATATTATGGAGTAATTACAGCAACTGATTTTGATAATGATAAGCAACAAAAATACTTAATATTATGCCCATACAGATATATTAATTATAATGAAAAAAAATTTTCTAAAATTGAGTTTTTTGATATTATTAACCCAGCAACTTTAACAATTAAAGAAACTGAAAGATTAATAAAATACTTAAAACTTGTTAAAGAAAATTATAATAATTCAACCACTACATATCAAGCAGAATATAATGAATTCATTTTAAAAGATGAAGCAAATATTGGAACTACAGTTAGATTACTTTTTTCTAACAATAACGACAATATACAATTTACAATGAATTTCATTGCAAAAGAAAAAGTAATTTCCTTAGACTATGAGCAAATTCAAATTTTTATCGAATTACTTGAAGAAGGTTTAAAGTTTCTAAAGAAATAAATAATAAAATATGGAATTAATAAAAAAATATAAGCAGCTATTTATTATACCTCAAATATTTATAATAATTTTGCTATTAAATGCTTTTGCATACAATCCATATTCTTATTATATTTTTTTGAGATGGGCAATCTTTTTAGTAATGCTTTTTAATCTTTATAATTACATTAAAAGAATGGACAAGAGTTTTTTTGTTTTTGTAGCTATATTGATTATTTATAATCCGATTAGGCCTGTTTATTTAACAAGAGAAATTTGGTCTGTCATTAATTTAGTTACAATAATTTCAATTTTAATTACAATTTACTGGTATCTGAAAGAAATTAAGAAAGTTAATTAAAAAAAAACGTGAGGTTAATATGCCCTTTAAACACAATAATATGCCAACAGAAACTATAGCTGGCGTAAGTCCAAATTGTTTATTTCAATATAATAGTCCTTCCCTTAAGTTATGGCCCAACACAAAAAAACAAAAAAGAACTATTGGAGGAATATCAATACCAGGTCTGTTTGCTACTGACAGCGAAACAAGTACTGTATTATTATTTGTGGCTGTTTTGATACTTGAAGCAATTGGTATGATTTTGCTTTGGAATTCTGGTTTCCAAAATGAAATACTTATTACTGTAGCTGTTGTATTTGACATTGGATTTGCCTTAATACATCATTCTTTTACAAATCTTATAAAAATATATAAAACAAACGAATTGCTTTTTAAAATCAATGGAATAGCAATACCACCAGGTCTTAA
This sequence comes from Kapaibacterium sp. (SeqCode), assembly GCA_036759045.1. Classification (GTDB taxonomy): domain Bacteria; phylum Bacteroidota; class Ignavibacteria; order Kapaibacteriales; family UBA2268; genus JAAYJM01. The sequence continues at coordinate 3,022 of DAIOVK010000464.1, forward strand.
AAGAAAAATAATAAACTTCTCAAAGGAATTGT
>DAIOVK010000465.1:0-3041 GCA_036759045.1 Kapaibacterium sp. (SeqCode)
ATAACGTTTATTGCGGGTAATTTATTTTACCACAAAGTGCCATTTAAAACTTTTCTTACACTGTCAAAGATTTCCTGTTTACTTAAAAATACATCTTTTAAGACTAAATTATTTGCTTCCATGTCAGTAAATGTTTAAAGTTATAAAGCAAATGTACATAGGCACTTCGCCAAACTATGATGAAGCTGTTTTGATTCTTAAAAATAACTCGGCACAAGCTTTTGCATCTGAAAGGGCATTATGGTGATTTAGTTCAATACCTTCAATGATACAACACTCATTTAATTCCCCAGACGGATATTTGCTAATTGACTTACAATATTTCATCGTACACTCCCAAGTGTCGGAAATATTCAATTCGCTATAATCCAAACCATTATCAATCATCGATTTTTGCAAAACACTCCTGTCAAAAGATTCATTGTGGGCAACAATTATTTTCCCAAATAATCGTTTTTTAATTTCAGGATATATTTCAGCAAAAGAAGGTGAATCTACTGTATCATAAGATGTAATTCCGTGAATTTGTGTACAGTAATAGCTGTATTCATTATTCGGTGGTTTTATTAAAGAATAGAATTCATCAATAATTTTACTGTCTTCTACAGTTACAATGCCGACAGCGCAAATGTGATGCTTTATAGCGGTTTCAAAATCAATGGCTACGAAATTCATATAAACTATTCAATTTTTTTCACTTTTTCTTCTTTGCTAGGCCTTTGTTGCCATGCTAATATGCAGTAATTTGATTCATTAGAAGAAGGAATAAGAATAAATTTCGCTCCATTTAATAAATTATCTTCTTTTATCAATCTTTTCTTCCACTTTGGCATATTATCAGGACATTCGTATTCATTGATAATATCTTTTAAAGATTTATCGAAAAGCTTTAAAAACAATTCTTTAAGATAATCTCTTTTCCAATCACTGCTTTCAGAAAAATTGTTTTTCAAATCAATAACAGAATCTAACAACCATCCTTTATTAGCATTAAAACTATATGACCATTTCCACCATACTTTATAATAATCGTTTCCTTTAATTGTTAGAAAAGCTCTTTTAAACTCATCGGTAAGTTTTTTATTGAGGTCTGCAAAATTTTCATTAATAACATTGAGAACCTTTTCTAATTTACTAATATCAAACTCGCTTAAATTGTCATTTTCAATTTTGAAATCAATACAATAAAGTGGAAAACTTATTCTCCCTCTACAAAAATTCGTATCTTCTATTTTTTGGATTACTGATTTAGCATCTGGTTTATTAATAATTATTTTGGCTTTTGTTATTTCTTCTTTCACCTGACTTGAAGCAAATCCAGATTTAACTATATTACTACTTAAGTATTGATATATATTTTCACAACCTTCAGATAATTCTTTTATTAAACCAATTGCACCAATATATGTACTAGCACTATCAATCGTAGCATTTTGAACAATATTTCTAACTACACGCATCCATTCAGTAAAAGATTTAGAAAAAGATTTAGAATTGAAGGTTTTTACTTTTAATAAAAATTGCGTCTGTGCATAAAACAAAACTCTTTGCTTATACTCAGTTTTTGAATCTTTTATAAAATCATGGAATAAATTATTGTCAAGTTCTTGTTCACTGTTTATTTTAACCTTTTTTATTTCAAGGAAATCCCACAAATTTAATTCTTCAGGTTTTAGCTCATCATATTTTAACTCTTTATTATTATTTAACTCTTTATTATTATTAGAATATATATCAAAACAACTTTTCAAATATTCAAAGGATTTTATTGTAGGGAAATCTTCAGGCATAATTTCATTTGGTTTGTTAAAAAGCAAAGTGATTCTACGTTCAATCCGCTCTCTTTTTACAACTTCATCCGTGATCTTGATAGTTTTTTCTTTCTTTTCTTCAAGAATCTTTCGTATTATTTTATCTTCATCTTCGCTTTTGAATATTTCTTGATTTTCAGCATAAGAATTTATAGCAATACCAGCAATAAATTTAATAAATTCATTATCGACCAAATTGTCGTCTCCCCTGTGTTTCCAAAATAAATCAGTCCAAACAGTATCAATTCTATGAGAAAATGTTTTTTCAGTTAACTCTTTCCACTGTTCTTTATTTGCTTCTGTTAATAAAAGGTCGTTTTCAAATCTATTTTCCTTTATATGTTTCTCAAAACGTGCTTTGAAGTTTTCAAAATCAGTTAACTGCTTTCCTCGGGCATTCATTTTTATGTAGATGTCGTCAGTAAGCCCAATATCATTAAGCTGTTTAAAATGGAAAGTGATGGGTGGATTGTCTGATATTAGTTTATCCCATTCTTCTTTAAGTTTGTCTGGGCTCTTATCATTTAATTTGGATTCAATGCTTTTAAGCATAACCAACATCGCTTTAATTGTAGGGTCTTTTTTCCATGACAAGAAAAACCATGTTTGATTTTCTATTAAATTAACAATCTTTAACTTATCATCATTTTCATTTGAGTCTTGCATTGAAAATTCTCTTTGATTTTCTTTTAAATTAACGTCATTTTCATTTGAGTTTTGCACTGAAAATTCACAAAGCTCTTTACAAAATTCTCTTGACGAAATTCGTGTTTCGTATGTGAATTTTTTAAATTTATCTTTATATGTTGATAAGTTTCCAGTTGTATATGCATAATACCAATAAAGCAAATACAAAGTTGTTAATCGTTGTTGACCGTCCAAAGGCTGAAAAACTCCATTTTTTATATCGCCATATACAAAATCAAGTTCAAGTTTGGAGTCTTCTGATTCAATTGCTTTTATGAGGCTATCTAAGAATAATCCTCTAATTTTGTTGGTTTTTTCATCTTCTCTGCCTTGTGCATAATCACGTTGAATAATTGGTATCTCAACTTTCGAAATATTTTGAATATTTGAAATTAGTTGCCAAAAATTTATCTCTATATTGTTGCTGCTTGTGCTCATAATCATTTCTATTTATATAATATTGCTTTAATATTTTCAAAATAATGTTTCATGTCATTATCATCCCAAAAAGTCATTTGTACAGGGTCTGGTGTATAATATTTT
>DAIOVK010000466.1:0-3041 GCA_036759045.1 Kapaibacterium sp. (SeqCode)
GTATGTCCATTCATCGCCAACCAATGCTCTGACTTTCCAGTAATGCATTGTTACTGGGTCGAGGTCTTCCAAGTCGAATGAAGTGCCTGTTAATGCATCATTATCAACGATTGTAGTTAAGAAATCCGGAGAATCAGATACCATTAAATGATATGTTGTAGCTCCTTCTAATGCTTCCCAAGTTAAAGTTACATCAGTTTCAGTTAATGTATTATTATATGGTGATAATAAGGTAACATAATTACCCATTGGCATAAATGTATATTTCTTATTAGCTAATGCTGGAACAACAGTTGCATCAATAGAATTATTCGAAACAGTAGAAGAAGCAGTAGCATTATTACCACCTACGCCGGGGGTAACGCTAATGAAGTCCATAATCCCACCGACTAAACCATTAATACCAACTGAAGCTGTCCATCCGGTATAAGCAGCAGTCATAGACCCATAATTGAATGTAATGAAACCGCTTGATTCATATATTCTAACCTGGAAATTACAAAGGTCAGTTGATGCACCCAAGCGATATATGTTTCTGAATTGAACTGCGTAAACTCTGTTTGGCTCAGCACCTTCAACTCTGTAAGTAATATCACCGGTTCCTGCTGCAATATATAAGTCATCCCAAAGAGGTGCAAGCATTTTAATATCTGTTGTTGAAGCAAGGTTATTACCGAGTGAGTTTAATGTTCCACCGCCTAATCTAACCCAACCATTTGTACAAATTCTAACTGAGTTGAATTCAGCACCAGCATAAACAAAAGTAAACGGTAAATCAAAATTTGCGCCTGCATCGTCGCCAGTTACATTTGTAGCAGTACCGTCTGTGAATTCTGTGTAAAATTCATCTTCTTCAACAAACAGATAAGAAGTATTATTAACCATTATCATTGTTGTAAATGACCAGACTTCTGACCACAAACCAATATTATCGCCAGTATAGCCACGAACTCTCCAATAATAAGTTGCATTGTTTTCAAGTGCATAATCTGCTGGTAATGTAAAACTTGGATTTATTAAACCATTTGTATTATATATTATATTTGCGAAATCTGGAGTATTGGATAATTCAAATTCGTAATTTTCGGCACCGATTAATGCCTGCCAGGTAAATGTTGGTAAGACAATAACACCAGTTGCAACATTAGCCGGAGTTAATAAAGTAACTGGAGGAAGAGGACCGGTTGTAACAAATATCCAAACTTGTGACCAGTAGCTTTCGACTGAACCGTCAGAAGCATTGGCTCTCCAGTAATACAATGAAGATTCATTTAATTCATCTTCTTCTGTAACCTGATATTGTGATGTTTCTAATCCAGTTTGCTCAAGAACTAAATTTGAAAAATCAGCTGTTGTTGATACCTGAAGTGTATATGAAGTTCCACCAATTACATCTTCCCAGTCAAACAACGGAGTTACAGGATTTCCAAGTGAATTGTTCAGTGGAGCTGATAACTGTGGTGGAAGCAATCCGGATATATCCATTGTAAATCGCATATTGGGACGATTTGGTGAGTATGTTGGCGATATCGGATTATCAGAACAAATTGTTGGATTTGAATCCTGTCTATAGTATGCAACAGTATTTACTGGAGTTACAGTATAATAATGTGATGCGTTTTGAGTATAAGTTACATTTGTGAAGAAACAGGTTTCAATCAAAATATTTGAAGCTCCGTCCCATTCAAATGGAGTATCGAATGTATGGGTATTCCAACCAACAATTGGTAGGTATGAAGGAGCAGCAACATAAACTGTTGTAAAACCATCATATTCAAAAGTTGTCAAAGTGGTTTGAGTAGTTGGTTTCATTTTTACAGTGAAATCGCCAAGAGCATCGCAATTATTAACTGCAAAAATATCAAATGACAATGATGTAATTAAACCGGGTAAACCTCCTGCAGCTAAAAATTCTGCTGCTGTAATCAATATCTGATGTCTTGCTCCCCAATAAAATCTTCCATAAGGAGCTGGATAGCCACTAGATGTATTATAAGTTGTTCCATTTCCTATTGTAACAATAGAACCAGTGGAGTAAGCCCAAATCTCTGACCAGGGGCTGATGTTGGTTCCGTTAGTTGCAGAAACACGCCACCAGTAATCTGATTGTAAAGCTAATGTTGAAGGATAATAAACTGTTCCAGCAATATTTTCATCTACAATAATTTCAGAAAAATCTGCATCTGTTGCTATTTGAATATTATACATATTTGCACCAAATACTGCTTCCCAATCAAGTGGGTTATCCGGAGCTAAACCTTCAGAACCATCTAATGGACTTATTAAAACTGGAGCATCAAGAGGACCTTCAGTTATAAACTTCCAACCTTGGGACCAGTAACCAATTACACCTTCAGCTTCGCCTTTGGCTCGCCAGTAAAATTGTGTAGTTGCTGCCAATTGTGTTGCTAATGTATGGCTTGTAGTAGGAACTGAAAGACCAACAATAATATCAGTAAATTCAGCGTCAGTTGCTACTTGTAAATAGTAAGAAGTAGCACCTTCAACAGCATTCCATAAAAATTGTGTTAATCTTGGGACGCCTATCGAATTATTCAATGGTGAAATAAGTGATGGTGGTGGTAAATCATCACCCAAATCTACTTCATAAGCACCAATTGTTGGAGGATTGATTCTTGGATTTCCCAAAATATCAAAAGGTAAACTTTCAATAAAAGTTCCGGCTCCAATAAGTGGTGAACTCGGGAACGGTGCTAAGTTATCGTCAGCAGTATAGTCTGGAAATGCACCCAATGAGCTTAAATCCTGAAGAGTTGCTGCCTGCCATTCAGGGAATGTTTGATACCAAGTTGCACCTAATTTTCCGATATAACCAGGACCGGCTTCATCAATATAATAGTTGTTATAATCAATAGTATTAAAAACTGTGTTTGTTCCAGCATGATGAATACAGGTTGGAGTTGAACCTTCAAGACCAACTAATGTATTTGATAATGTATTATCGCGGATATCAAGTCCTGTTATTGCGGTTGATGTAGCAATAATACAGGCAGATAATGTTCCGTTTGTATAGCCACCAG
>DAIOVK010000467.1:0-3039 GCA_036759045.1 Kapaibacterium sp. (SeqCode)
TTCAATCTATATTTGAATGAAAGTATATTTCAAATGTTATTAAGCTATAGATTTTTTGCCTTTTTTTAAAAAATTAATTATGTAAAATAATCTATTATTATAATAAGAAATATTTTTGAAAAATGCAAGAGAATAAATCATACATGTAGCATTTTAATAACTTGACACCAAATTTTTTTTTTTAAATATTATGTTATTTTGTCATTCCGAACCCCAAGATAAAGCAAGTGCTTAATTTAAATGGAGATGACATAATTCTATCCTGTCATTCTGGCATACGCCAGAATGACAAGTAAAGATGTCATTGGCAACGAAGTGATGAATCTCAAGTTTTGTGGTAGCAATGACTTGTGAGATTTCTCACTTCTTGTCGAAATGACAAGCATGCGAAATACCAAACTACGATGGGTCAAGAGTTCTGAATTTAAAAAAAAATTTTCTTGAATATGTCAATTCAAATAAAAAATTTTTTAAGTTTGAAAATGTTTGTTTAATTTATTTTCAATTTAAAATGTTTAAATCTTTTAATTATCTTAAAATTTTCGTTTTAATTTTTTCAATTTCATTGTTCTTTTCTTGCACAGAGGAGAAAATAGTAAATAGCAGTGATACTTTGGAGTGGAATAAGAAAATAGCCAAAAACGTTGTTCACACTCATGCTGTGATGATTTCAGAATTTATAAAATCAATTCCTGATACAACGGATAGAATTCAATTTATACGTAATGCTATTGATTCAGTAAGGTTTTATGATGACAAATCAGGTTATTTTTACGTTTATGATTTTGATTGTGTAAATATTGCCCATGCTACTCAAAAAGATTTGCAGGGACAAAATCTTTACAATTATCAGGATGCAAAAGGTAAATATGTAATTAGAGAGCTTTCTGCAGCATCACAAAGCGGTGGTGGCTTCGTTGAGTTTTACTGGTTAAAACCCGGCGAAACAGGTGAAAAAAGAAAAATGGGATATGTAGAGCCGATTCCTAATTCAAATTATTTCATCGGCTCCGGTGTTTATTTAGAATAATATTCTATAGCTTGATTGTGCTCAAAATCGTAAAGAGTGTTGCGGCGAATGTTGTAATATGCGATCCAGTAATTTCTTAATGTACTCATATAAGAACTAAGCGCTGCGTCTTTTTCGTTTTGAGCAATGAAAAGTGAGTTTAATTCTATTTTACCAATTAAATAGCGGTTTTTAGCAACTTCGAAGCGGCGTGCTGCAATTGTGTCGGTTTTTGCCGAGATTTTTACCTGCTCCTGAAGTAAGTTAAACTGCAATGTTTGGTATTTTACGTTCATTTCAAAGTACTGCAAATTAATGTCGTTTGAAGTTGTAGCAAGCTCTTTTGCAGCAAGGGCTGCTTCAATTTCTGAACTTCCTTTTCCAAACTGAAATAATGGTATTTCAAATGATAAATTAAACTGTTCCTGGTCAAGCAAGCTCTTATATGCTTCATCAACTTTTCCGGCAGTTTGATTTAATCCGAAACTTGCCGAGATGTTCGCCGAAAAATTATTGTTGTCCCTTGCCATATCTAAATTCCTTTCAGCAGTTAGTTCGTTGATTTTGTAATTACTTATGTCTGAACGATTCTTCTTTGCCTCCTCCATTGCCTTATCATTATCAATTTGAATAAAATTAATTTCTGTTTGTGGTATTACTACCAAATCGTCATTTGGATTTAAATTCAAATAGATCATAAGGTCTTCTTTTGCTCTGCTAAAGCTAAGCTGGGCATTTTCAAGCTGGTTCTTGCTATTCATAAATGCAAGTTCGCTTTGCAGTAAGTCATTTTCAGCGATTTTTCCGACTTCGTAACGACCCTTTGATAAAACATAAAGAGTATCGTTAATATCAACGTTCAGTTGTGCGTTTTTTACATTGATTTGCTGGATGTAAACATTAAAGAACTTGTCGGTTGCTTCTATTGCTATATCTTCCATTGATTCAATGAACTGCTTGTCGTTCATTGTGTTGCTTAATTCTTCGATTTCCATATTCCATGCATAACTGTTTTGTCTGAAAAGCGGCTGGGATAAAACTAATTGAACAGGTGAACTCAGCCAGTAAAACGTTTCACTTTTTCCGGAAATATCAATTCTGCTTAAACTGGAAGATGCTGTAATATTTCCACCAGTCCAGGGAATTTTCTGGTTAATATATAAGCCGGCAGAAGAAGAGAGATAACTCTGTGGCTGATAAACCAAAGAGCCGTCAGGAAGAGTAATCTGGTTAATCTGACGAACCAAACCGGGAGCAGAACCACTAAAAGAGAGCTGAGGAAGAAAACCGGATTTGAATGCTTGATAGCTGTAATATGTGTTTAAATACTTACTTTTAGCAATTTTGGATTGAGGGCTGTTATTTTGTGCAATATTTATACATTCATTTAGCGTTAAAGTTAATGAATTTAAATTAATTGCTTCAAAAAATAATAACAATAAAACGGTAAGTTTTTTTAAATTCAATATTTTCATTTTTTTTTAATTAAATTAAAATTCTAATTAGATTTATACGATAAAATAGCACTTTTAGTGTTTAATGTTTGAAAAAATCATAATTTTTTGTCTATTTTAAAAAATTTCCAAACAAATGAATATATGAAAAAAATGGGAAAATGTTTCAAGAAGAATTGGCAAACAAAAAAAAATATTTAAAATAGAAATGATATAATTAGAAGCAAACCATACGACTTACAAGCTGCTCGTATGACTTTTTCTGTCTATCTTTCATAAAGTTAACTTAGCTTTAAGAAAGTTTACTCATTGAGATTCATTGCTTACCAATGACATCTTAGCTTGTCATTCTGGCGTATGCCAGAATCCATCTTACTTTTTAGTTATTCGTCATTGGTCATTAGTTATTAGTAAAAATAATAATGACTAATGACCTATAAAAACTATTTTTAAGATGGATTCTGACATTCGTCAGAATAACACTTTTACTTATGTCATCTCTATTATAATGAAGCACTTGCTTTATCTGGGGGTTGCCAATGACATCGCTACAAAATATTTCAATACTATATCTAT
>DAIOVK010000468.1:0-3037 GCA_036759045.1 Kapaibacterium sp. (SeqCode)
CACCTTATTCTCTCAAGAGGGGAATAAGAAATAAATTACTTTAAAGAAGTTTAACTTAAAAAAAAAGTATAAAAATGGACAAGACACTTAGAACAGCAGCTACGGGGCTTACAGCACAGCAACGCTTCGTGGAAATTATATCCAATAACATTGCTAATGTTAATACAACTGGATTTAAGAAAGTAAGAGCGGAATTCAAAGATTTGCTCTATGAAACACTTCGCCCTGCCGGTTCTGTTCGTAGTGTTGATGTTGAACCGATGAACGAAGTGCAAATCGGTTCTGGAACTGAACTATCTGCTACAACTAAGCAATTTTCTCAAGGCGATATAACCCAAACAGATAATGACTTAGATTTAGCGATTAACGGTGAAGGTTTTTTTATAGTTAGAAAACCAGACAACACTTATGCTTATACTCGTGACGGAACATTTCAGTTAGACAACAATGGAACCATTGTAACAACTGAGGGCTATCCTTTGGAACCCGGTTTCACTATTCCAGATGACGCTGTCGGAGTTACTATAACCCGCGATGGCGTTCTTTCTTTAATTTTAGATGATGGAAAAGAAGAGCAAACTCTCGGACAAATTGAACTTGCACGTTTTATTAATCCTGCTGGTTTGCGTTCTGTTGGTGATAACCTTTACGAAGAAACTATTGCTTCCGGTGCTGCAATTTTCGAGCAACCCGGAGCAAACAATACCGGCGAAATTGTTCAGTATCATCTCGAAACTTCTAATGTAAGTATAGTTGATGAAATGGTGAATATGATTGTAGCTCAGCGTGCTTATGAACTAAACTCAAAATCCGTAAGAACTACTGATGACATTCTCGGCATGGCAGTTAACCTAAAGAGATAATTATTAATGATTAATGATTAATGATTAATGATTTTTGAGTTATTGAGTTATTAAGTTATTAAGTTATTAAGTTATTGAGTTAATAGACTTTACAAAAACTAATAACGCATGACCAATGACCAATAACCAATAACGAAAAAAATGACCAATAGCTGACAGCTGACAGTCGATAACTGAAAACCGACAGCCGAAAGAAATTTAATGATTAAATATATATACATATTAACAATGCTAACAGTATTCAACGGAGCAAATCTTTTCTCCCAGTCTTCTTTTTCTGGTGAAAGATTAAAACAGGCATGTATAGATTACATATACGATAAAGTTGGAAACGATGCAGAAATTTCAATCTCAAGCAAAATTGATGACCAAAAATTTACTGCATCTGGAGTTATAGCAAAGTTGAGAGGGGAAGAAAATTCATTAAAAGGAAATACAAACGTAGCAATTGAATTTCTTTTAGATGATAAATTGGTTAAAAGAGTGCAAGTTCCGGTTAGAATTAAACTCTGGAAGGAAGTACCTGTTGCTAAGGAAAGCATACACAGAGGGGAAGTCATTACAGAAGAGGATTTGCTGCTTGAAAAAAAAGATATTACTAATTTTTCAAATAGTGAAATAGTTGCGTTTGAAGAAATTCTTAATAGCAAAGCCAAAAGAAATATTTCTGAATCTTCAATCATTACTTCAAGTTTTATTGAAAAAGGAAATATGATTAATAAAGGCGACAAAGTGCAGTTGGTTGTGCAAACTGGCAATATTAGGATTCAGGCATTCGGAGAAGCATTGCAGGATGCAGGCGAAAATGATATTCTTAGAGTTCGCCGTGAGGGAACAAAAACGATACTTCAGGGTAGAGTAGCTTCAGATGGAACTGTTATTATCTCACAAAATTAAAAGGATTTACAAATGAAAAAGTATTGCGTCATATTAGGATTAGCTTTATTGCTGCTCGGAATGGACTCCGCCTGGGCGCAATTTATTCAGAACAGTTCCCGCTCACTTTTCTCCGATGTGAAAGCATTTAAAGAAGGCGATGCTCTTATGATTCTTATTACTGAAGTTACTGAAGCTGATAATAGTGCCTCAAGCACCGAAGACAGAAGCACAGACCTTTCTGGAAATGCAAGCATTTCAACAGGAAGCGGCTCCAATACTAAACTTGGTGTTGGATTAAACACTGGCAACAGATTTCAAGGAAGTGGCTCAACTTCTCGAAGTGAAAAAATTAAGTCGAAACTAAGCGCCAGAGTCGTTGCAGTTGAAGAAAACGGAAATTTGAAAATTGAAGGTAAAAGAACTACTAAAGTTAATGGCGAAACACAAACAATTATTATTCAGGGTGTTGTCCGCCCTGTTGATGTTAGTCCGAACAATTCAATTTATTCTTATAATATTTTAGATTTAACGCTATTTATCGAAGGAGATGGCTCTGTTTCTAAAACAACAGAACCGGGATTGATTACTAAATTTTTAAGATTACTGTTTTAAATGAATAAACTAAAAGAACATATAAAAAATTTCTTTTGTCATTCTGAGCGAAGCGAAGAATCTCAACAGTACAGACCATTCAACCAATGGGTTAACCCGTTGGTTAATTATGTTTTATTTCTTTTATTCATTACATTCTCTTTTTCTGATTTGCAGGCAGCAAGAATAAAAGATATAGCAACAATCGAAGGCACAAGTGGAATGCAGGTTATTGGCTATGGATTGGTAAGCGGCTTGGGGCAAGCAGGCGATAGTCCTCAATCTTCAATTACAATGCAATCAGTCGTTAATATGTTAAAACGTTTTGGTTTAACAGTTCCAACAAGTAATCCAAAAATCCGCAATGTGGCTGCAGTTATGGTTACAGCAACTATCCCGGCTTTTTCAAGAAAAGGTTCTAAAGTTGATGTTCAGGTTTCCTCAATTGGAGATTCAAAAACGCTGCAAGGTGGTGTGTTGCTTATGACTCCACTTTCTACTTCTCAGGGCGTAATACTTGGAATGGCTCAAGGTGCTGTTTCAGTAGGGGGTTACGATTACGAATCGCTCGGCTCCCGCACTTCAAGAAATTTTGTTACTACCGGACGCGTTCCAAATGGATTAATCCTTGAAACTGAAGTTCAAGGCCAGCTTTTGGAAAATCAAATCCTGCGTGTTGTCCTTCGTGAACCGGATTTTACAAC
>DAIOVK010000469.1:0-3032 GCA_036759045.1 Kapaibacterium sp. (SeqCode)
ATAAGTCATGCTATCAACTTGTTGATAGTATGACTGAGAAAAGATGTCATTGGTAGCGAAGCGAAGAATATCAAGTTCTGTGTTAACAATTAGTTGTGAGATTCCTCACTTCGTTTCGGAATGACAGATAAAATTATTTTAATTTGTTCTAAGTAAACAATTTATCTCTGTTCTTTATTTTATCAATCTATACAAGTAACATTACTCTCAAGAGGGGCAATTCTAAAAGTGAATTATTAAAAAACAAAAGAACCTTTTTATTTTATTCATATTTTCATTAGTTTTGCAATGAAGTGTGAATATCGAAAATTATAACGATATATATTAGCAATGCAAAACAAATTATTCTTAGTAACAGCTTTATTCTTATTCTTTTTTTTTAAAGGAGAATTTAAATTAATATCCCAACCTTCCTGCCTAATTTACAGTAATATAACAGAATCGGATACCGTAGATTTTGGGAAATGCTTAATCGGCGATTCAATCATTTGCTCCTTTACTATAAAAAACACCGGAACAACTCCTTTAAGAATAGTCAGTTATGACCCTTCTTTCGTTATCGGAATTTATAAAAACTACTTAAAAGAGTTTGAAGAATTTGAAACAAAAGAGGGTTTTCCAATAAATATTGGTATAAGTTCAGAGGAAGTTATTGAAATTAAATATAAAGCAAGCACATTACTTACAGTTTATCCTCCGGGAAAAAAGCATGCTATATTAAAAATTGGTGTATTTGATCCTGAAACTGCTCCTGATACAATTAAAGAAAGCGATATTGTTTATTCACGAACATTTTTGATGATTGCCCGGAAAACCACAAAATTTGTTGATGGAAATGAAGAACTGATTGAAATAGATTCTGTTTATAAAAATCCATCTGATACTGTTAAAATCCCATGGAATATGCTCAATCTATCAAGTATTAATATTGATGTAAATTCAGTTGATTTTTCGATGTTAAGTCCAGTTATTAATGAACCTGAATTTTCAGTGAAGATACCAACTTTACCATTAGAAATGCTCCCAAAAAGAAATTATATTTGGTCTGTTAATTACTATCCAACAGATTTAACTGCTGATAGCTGCAAACTGCAATGTTTTTATCAATCTAAATCTCTAACACCTTATATTGAAGATTCCTGTTTTGTTGTAATTAAAGCGATTGGGGTAGAACATAACTTAAAAATTAACGAATTTCAAAGCGATGAGTTTAGTGGCGATACTTTAGTTTTTGGGAACCAGCGATTTGGCTCTTCAAAAGAACTTATTGTCGTTATTGAGAATCAAGGCAACCTTCCTTTTGGAGTTCTAACTCAAAAAATTGAAAGCATTTTGCAACCTACTCAGGATTTTGCTTTTAATTTAACAAAGCCATTTTTACTAAATAATACACATCTTTATCAGAATAAATTCGATACTATAAAAATTGGATTCAACCCGACAGAATTAGGAAATTATATTTCAAAATACACTATTGAAAGCAATATCGGGCAAAGAAAAATCCTTGGTGTTCCATATAAAGCAAAGTATTTTACTTTTTATTTGAAAGGATCTGCTACTGAACCAAGAATCAGCACTTTTAGTGATACAATTAATTTTGGTAATATTGTATTAAGTCCAGAATGCACCAACTCTCGTGATACTCTAATTCCTGTTACAAATTTGGGGAATGAAGAATTGAAGGTTTTCAATGTAACTCTAAATCCGCCTCCACCGGCTTCCAAATTCAGCATAATCGAATATCCAAGTATTATTAATCCAAACAAAACAGAATACATAAAGATTAATTTTTCATCTAATTCAATTGGAGAAGAACACGCCGATTTGATAATAACAACAAATGCAAATCGACCAAACGACAGATTGGTTTTGCCTTTAAGAGCAACAGGAGTACCACTTGTTGCTGCCCGTCTATCTATTCCAACAACAATCAAAGCAAGACCCGGAACTCCGATTTCATTTCCAATTATCATAAATAATAAAAATTTACGTTACGCCAGAAACTTCACTGATACTTTAAACTTTGATAAAACTCTTTTGAGCTATCATTCTTATCAGATTTTTTCTACAGCTGCGGAAGTTGCCGACCAAATTTCTATCAATCAGATAGCTGATGAAGGGCGACTACATATATCTGTTTCTGTTCCCTATACTACTTACTTCCTGCCTCGTGATACACTCATTATTTTAAAATTCTATACTTTTTTGGGTGAAAATATTTCAACTCCTATTGCATTTGTGAATCCAAAAGTTGGCGATGGTATTTGCACTAACGTATTGAATATAGAAAAAGTCAACGGGTTGTTTTCGCTTGATTCCGTTTGCGGCTTAGATTTGAAAGTTGTTCCTATTACAAAGCCAATCGTTGCTTTTAAGGAAATTTATCCCAATCCGGGTTTTGAAAAAATCAACATAGAATACGAATTAAGCGAAGAAGCATACATCCGAATTTCCATTTTCAATGTGTTTGGAGAGAAAATCAAAGATATTTACAGCGATAAAAACAGTAAAGGAGAACACATTTTTGAATATCCCTGCTCTGAACTATCTCATGGTTTTTATTATTGCGAACTTTCATCAAACACAATGAAAGAAATAAGAAGATTTATAATTTCGAGGTAAGCTTTTAAGTGGAGTTCTAAAAATTGACATTGGCACCCCCCAGATAAAGCATTTGATTTATCTGGGGGTTTCCAATGACATCGCTACATTTGTCTGTCATTCTGAACGAAGTGAAGAATCCAGAGAGTAGTGGTTAAAAAAATTTTCTGGATTCTTCGCTGCGCTTCATAATGACAGTGGTAAAATTTTGTCATCTCCATTTAAATAAAGCATTTACTTTATCAGGGGGTTCGGAATGACATCTTTTCTCAGTCATACTATCAACAAGTTGATAGCATGACTTATCTTTTGTCATGCTATCAGCTTGCTGATAGTATGACTGGAAAGCACTTTTTCAGAATGACACTTTTAGTGATGTCATCTCCATTTAAATAAAGCATTTACTTTATCAGGGGGTTCGGAATGACATC
>DAIOVK010000470.1:0-3032 GCA_036759045.1 Kapaibacterium sp. (SeqCode)
GTTGCTTTATGCCGCTCAAAATCTATTGATATATATGGCTATTCACACTCACAGGTCTATGCTGAGGTAATGGCTTTGTTTAATGAGAGGAGTATGGAAAATGTCTAATTTCGAACCTAAAATAATCGCTTTTGTATGCAACTGGTGTACTTATGCTGGTGCTGATTTAGCTGGAACAAGCCGTATAAAATATGCTCCAAATGTGAGAATAGTGCGTTTTCCCTGCACCGGCAGAATTGATTTTATGCTGTTGCTTAAAGCATTGCAAACCGGCGCCGATGGCATCATCGTTTCCGGCTGCCATCCTGCTGATTGCCATTACACTTCCGGCAATTATCACGCCAGAAGAAGATGGATGATTTTTAAAACATTACTTGATTTTATTGGTTTCGATACACGCAGAATTACTTTCTCTTGGGTTTCTGCAGCTGAAGGCGCCAAATGGGCGCAGCTTGTTAACGAAACCGTTGCTAAAGTAAGAGAACTTGGTCCTTATACTGAATATGAAAACTTAAATAAACTTGGTGTCGGTAGTATTACGGAGGTTATGAATGCAAGAACTGCATAATAAAATTAAGTCAATGCTTGAAGGTAATTCTGTAGCTCTTTTCATTGCTTATCAAAAAAATAGCGATGGGAAAATTACCCCTACATTTATTACAAAGCCAGAGCAAATCAAGAAAGCTTACTATGGTGATGATTGCAGGCAAAACCTCGCTGTTTACGTCCATAAACACGAAGTGAAACATTTCGGCAAAGTGGGAATACTTGCAAATATTTATACATTAAAAGCTCTTTTACAGATTTATGCTGAAAATCAATTTAAAGATGATTATCTGAAAATTGTAACCGTAAATCCAAAAGGTGCTGTTGTTGAGTTTGCAAATTTTCAGGAAGTAGAAAATTATATCAGTGAAAATAAACCTGCACCAAATCCGGAAGATGTTGCCCAAGTAGAAAAACTTTCTAATTTGGGTAGGGAAGAACGTTGGAATTACTGGTTAAATGAGCTTTCTACCTGCATAAAATGCTATGCTTGCCGAGCTGCCTGTCCGATGTGCTACTGCACTAAATGTACTGTGGAATCTAATCAACCACAGTGGATTTCTGCACCATCGCATTCTCTCGGCAATATTGAATGGCACGTGATGCGTGCAATGCACCTTGCCGGACGCTGTATCGAATGCAACGAATGTGCAAGAGTTTGCCCAATGGATATTCCTCTTAACTTGCTTACCGTGAAAATCAATGAAGCCATTGATACTGAATTCGGTCAGGAAGCTGGAACAAAAGGGAAATTAGATTTTGCCCTTTCTACTTTCAAAGTTGATGATAAAGAAAATTTTATAAGGTAGAAATATGAACTATAAAACATTGAAAACAGACAAATTGCCAGAGCTTTTTGACAAAATTAAAAAAGCCGGTAAAACAGTATTAGCCCCGAGGAAAAAAGGAAATAAAGCTTTCTTTTCAACTTTCGATTCCTTCGACCAAATTACTTTCGACTACGTGCAATCTGCTCTTTCGCCCAAATCGGTGCTTTTTCCGAGAGTAGAAGAGTTGCTTACATACAAAAATCTGGACGACAGCTATTCAATAAAAGAGCCGGAACTGAAAGATGAAGTAGTTGTTTTTGGCATGCGTCCCTGCGATGGTATTGCTTTGGACTATCTTTCTGACTTTTTCCTCAAAGAAAATCCAGACAAGCTGCTTCAAGACCGCAAAAACAACACTACTTTTATTTCGCTTGCCTGCAAGAAATTCGATAATGACTGCTTTTGCACTTCAGTCGGCTCAAGTCCGGCTGAAACCAAGGGCAGCGACCTTTGCTTTACCGATATGGGAAACGGCTCTTACTACGTTGAAATAGTTACAGACAAAGGGAAAAAGTTAGTTGACGCTTTTCCAGATTTGTTTGCCGATTCAAAGGAAATGAATAAAGTAGAACAGCTTGCGAAAGTCCCGGTTCGATTTGACTTGAAAAATATAACTACAAAAATTCCTACGGTATTTGAAACCAATATTTGGCTTGACCAATCGCTTGCCTGCATTGGCTGCGGAGCTTGTGCTTACGTATGTCCGACATGTTCCTGCTTCGATATTCAGGACGAATGTAATCCAAAAGGCGGAACCCGTCTGCGTTGCTGGGATGCCTGTGCATTCGGACAATTTACAATTCACGCATCGGGACACAATCCACGCGAAGTCCAAAGCAATCGCTGGCGAAACAGAGTTCAGCACAAATTTAATTATTCTGTTGAAAATTTGAACACAATAAGCTGCGTCGGCTGTGGAAGATGCATTAGAGTATGCCCTGCCGGTATGAGCATTATCGAACACCTTATTTCTGTTGAGGAGGCATAGATGGAAGCAAAAAATATGTATATTCCGTACCAAATGAGAATTGAAAAGGTTACTTACGAAGCACCGCAAATCAAGACTTTTAAGCTGAAATTCGTTAATCCCGAAGACGAAGCAAAGTTTTCATTTAAAGCAGGGCAGTTCGGCGAGTATTCCGTTTTTGGCGAAGGCGAAAGCACTTTTTGTATTGCTTCCTCTCCAACTCGTAAGGGTTATATTGAATGCACTTTCCGTGAGGTCGGACGCGTTACGGCTGCTCTTGCAAACTGCGAAGAAGGCAGCATTGTCGGTTTCCGTGGTCCTTACGGAAATACTTTCCCGATGGAAAGCTGGTTTGGTAAAAACCTTATTTTTATTACTGGTGGTATTGCACTTCCTCCACTCCGCTGCGTCATTTGGAATGCATTGGATTGGCGTGATAAATTCAAAGACATTACGGTGCTTTATGGTGCAAGAACGGTTGATGATTTGGTTTATAAGCACGAGCTTGCAGAATGGGACAGCAGAAAGGACATTAAATTGATTCAAACTGTTGACCCCGGTGGCAATACTCCAGAATGGAAGGGCGAAGTTGGTTTCGTTCCTACAATTTTAGAGAAAAATCCACCTTCGAGCAAAGACACAATCGCAATCGTTTGCGGTCCGCCTATTATGATTAAGCTTACTCTTCC
>DAIOVK010000471.1:0-3030 GCA_036759045.1 Kapaibacterium sp. (SeqCode)
GTTGTGAGATTTCTCACTTCGTTTCGAAATGACACTTTAATTATATTTATGAAAGAAACTTGGTATTAGGGTATCCAGAGTTTAAATACAACTCAAATCAATTACAATTTTAAATAATTAAAAATTTGTTCTATTGGGCTTTGTTCTTTATTGTCAGTAATAGTAATTATTGCAACTAAAAAGAGAAAAATAGCCGAAATAATAAAACAGGCCGTCATTCCGAAATTTGAAGATACTATTCCGCAAAGTAGGTAACTAATAAGCGAACCAAAAAGATTTGCACTTGATGCCAGCCCCATAACTAATCCCTTGTATTCAAAACTTGATTTTTTACTCAAAACTGTATATAAAGTCGGAACGAGAGCTGCAAAGAAAATTCCGAGAATTGAACGTAAAGGGAAAAGATACAGATAATTTGGCACAATAATATGAAGAATTGTAGCAATAGCGCAAATTCCTGAAGATACAACCAAGGTTTTATGATAATCTTTTTTATCATTTCTTCTTCCCCATGTAGGTGCAAAAACAATACTGAATACACCAACCAATCCAACAAGTACCCCTGTTATCGTAGATAAATATTGTCTGGGAGCATTTAATTGCTCAATGAAAAGCGGAAAGACCGGATTTATAAATACAATGCCGGCTTGAGATATGACGATTAATAAAAGGAAACGTCCTAATTTAAGCTTATTTACAGCAAAATGAATATTTTTAAAAATGTTATTATTCTGGTTCTGAGTTATCACAAATTTCTTTTCCTTAATAAAGAAATGAACCATTAAACCGCTAATTAAACATAAAGCACCGACAATATAGAAAGTATATCTAACTCCCCATAAATCAGAAGCAATTCCGCCGAAGAAAGGTCCAATAATATTTCCAGCCGACATTGAACTCTGCAAAATTCCAATTGCGTAGCCGGATTTTTCTTCCGGAGTATCTGCTGAAACAAAAGAGAGAGCAGCAGCAATAAAACCACTTACAGCACCTTGAATAATTCGTAGTATAAATAATTGAGTTACATTTTGGGAGAAACCCATTAGAGTAACTGAAATCGCAAGCCCAAAAATTGCACGCAATATCATTAGCTTCCTGCCGTATTTATCACCAAGAATCCCCCAAATTGGAACAGTTATTATTGACAAAAAATAAGGACCTGCAAATATTAATCCGCTCCAAAGCTGAATTTCGTGGCTACGTTCAATCCCAAGTTCCCGTATAAAAAAAGGGATGAATGGCACACAAGAACTCATCCCAATCATTGCTATAAATTGAGCTATGCTTATAAAAAATAAATTTCTTTTCCAAAGAACCTGCAATTCTAACTTTCTAAAAATTGCACATTTTCATTTACAAAATTATGAAATAATATCCGACAATAGACATTTGAAAATTATTTTGCTGGGAAATTCAAAAATTTATATTCGTATCAATATCACTGGCTCTTGCTACTGTAAGTTTCACAGAAATTTGCTCAAGTTTTGGAGTTTTGAAAATTAATTTAATAAACTAATAATTTAATTGATTCATTCTTCAGTCGTAATTTTAAAAAGTCTTTTAATTTTTCAGATATTTCTCTTTTAATGCGTTGATTAGTTTTAGAATTAATTTCAACTATTGCAGTCGGGATTTGAATAATAAGAGAATCTTTGTTTTTTTCCTGGATAACTCCATAAGAAAATGAATTGATTTGAGGGAAAAGAACACTTGCTTCTTTAAAAATATTAATAATCGTATTAGAATCGGGTTGATAAAAATCGACTAACTTTTTTAAGCTATCAATAACGTTGTCCTGATAACCAATCTTTTCCTTGCTCATATCTAACTGGCGAGCTACGCTTACTGATATGTTTGAAATTTTTTCATCAAAATAATCTTTCTGTAAATTCATTTGAACAAGTTTTATTCCATAATCACTTATACCATAATCTAACAATCTTCTATTTAAAAAAGAAATTTTTGATGAATCAACTGGTTCACCAACAATGAATAATTTAAATAACTTGGTAGAGTCTGTTTCAATTTTTTGCCAATCCACTACTGAAGTAATATCATTATTAATATTTTCATTTATGAATATCTGAAAATTTCTTGTAATTCTTGCATCGGAAACCACGTTGTAAAAAATTATTGTACTTGGAATTATAACAATAGCAGTAAGATAGTAAATTAAACGCCTAATCTTTATTTTAGTAAGTTTGTCAATATAGCGGGTGTGAGGAAATTTTAAGTATCTGACAAGGAAATAAGTAGCCAAACTAATAAAAACAGCATTAATAAAAAAGAGGTAAAAAGCTCCGAAAAAGTAGGAGTAATGCCCTGTTGCTAAACCAAAGCCAGCAGTGCAAAGTGGTGGCATAAGTGCAGTGGCAATAGCTACACCCGGTATTACAGTAGGCACTTCTTTCCTTGAATTTGCAACTATTCCAGCCAGACCACCGAAAAGTGCTACTCCAACGTCTAATAGTGTCGGTGTCGTTCTCGCAGTCAATTCATTTGTGATTTGTCCTAATGGAGTTAGGATAAAATATATTGTGCTGGTTAATAAACTGATTATAAATGCAGCTATGAAGTTTTTTAATGAAAATTGTAATAATTCCTTGTCAGTAATTCCAATACTTAAACCGACACCTAAAATAGGGGACATAAGGGGAGAAATAAGCATTGCTCCAATGATAACAGCTGTTGAGTTGGTATCTAAACCAATTGACGCAAGCATAGCCGAACATATCAAAATCCAGATGTTTGTTCCCCGAAGAGGAATCCCTTTTTTAATTGTTGATATTGTTCCTTCTACGTCTGTTCCTTCTTTGATTGAAAACCAATTATTTATCACATCAAAAATGATTGAATATGAGTATTTAAAATAAAGGCGGAAAGCTCTTTTTATTTTTCTTATGTTTTCGCTCATTTTTTCATTCAAAATTTTAAACAATTTTCTAAAATACAAAAATTGTAGAATAAAAAAAATAGATTTAATCTCTAACTCTCCCAAATTTACGTAATACTTTATTTATTTTTTTAATA
>DAIOVK010000472.1:0-3029 GCA_036759045.1 Kapaibacterium sp. (SeqCode)
TTTTCCGAAAATAAATATTGCGGAGCCGCCAACGAGCAGAACTGCTGCTGTTGTAACGTCCATACTTTTTGAGACCTGACCGCGATTTCGAGCTTCATTTAACCGCTTCGCAGTCGCACTCTCAGTTTTTTCTTGACCGTCTTTATTTTCTGCCATTCTTCTTCAAATTTATGGAACCCTTGCCGGGTTTAATGTCATTATAAATTTCATTAATTCTGTTTCTACACTTTGTAAAGAGTATTTCGTAACCATAACAAATAAAGGAACCGATGCCATTAGCACTAAAATTCCTATTACAATTTTTAGTTGAAAACTCAATACAAAAATATTAGTTTGAGGCGCAACACGAGCCATAAGCACCAATCCCAAATTTGCTAAAAATAATGAGACAAGCACAGGAGCTGCTATTTTTATTCCGATAATTAACACAGAAGTTGCAACTCTAATAAGCATTGTAACAGATGATTCTGTTATTTCAAAATAAGTTACAGGAACTGCTTGAACACTAGCAAAAAGAGATTCGATTAAAAAATGATGACCATTTATAAATAAAAAAATCATTAAAGTAACTAAATCTTTGATTTCTCCCACAAGCGTTGGAGTATCTTCCATTGAAAACATAATACCAGTTTGATAACCCATTTCAAAGTCAATTATTCCGCCTGCAAATCTTGCAGCCCAAAATACAGTATTTGCAACAAAACCAATTACCGCTCCGACTAAAAACTCCTTAAAAACTAAAAGTACTAAATACCATAAATGAAAATCAATTACAGTTTGTTCATCCCAAAAAGCACTCGTAAACATCGTTGCAAGTATAACAGCTAACATTACTTTTAATTTGTTTGGAATAGCAGTTTGACGAAAAAACGGTGCAGACGCAAACATTCCAAGAATTCTTATAAATAGCAGAATTCCTACTATGAATTTTCCAGTCAGAATATTTATTGTTGCATTGTCTAGCATCTTTTTTAATTGTTAATTGTTAATTTTTGTATTGTAATTCAGAACCACCTGATAAAGGTCTTTTTCTCAGTCATGCTATCAGCTTGCTGATAGTATGACTGAAAAGCACTGTTACCAATGACATCTTTATATTTGTCGGTTATTCTGAAGCGAAGCGAAGAATCTCAAGCTTTGTGGTAGCAATGATTTGTGAGATTCTTCGCTGCGCTTCAGAATGACAGTGTAAAGTGATGTCATCTCCATTTAAATAAAGCACTTGCTTTATCAGGTGGTTCAGAATGACCAACAAGCAAAGATGTCATTGATAATCGTCAGCAAAAAATCTCACTATTCATTGCCCACATCTTTAAAGTATCCTGCTGTTCAACTTATCCCGTATGGATAGTATATTTGTAACCATTCATTTTTTAGTGTTTTTTTATTCCGTAGGAATTAAATATATAACAGCTTTTTTTATATATAATCCCTACGGGATAAGCATAGTTAAGGTTTACACTTGTTACATATATATAATTCCTACGGAATAAATTTCAAAGACACAAAATTACTACAACTCTCTTTTATAAGAACTAAAACAGTGGGTAATGAATTGTCCCCTCTCATAAGGTAAATTTATTAACCCCAATAACCCAATAATCCAATAATCCAATAACTCAATAACCCAATAACCCATTAACTCATTAACTCAATAACCCAATAACCCATTAATAATTAATAATTAATAATTAATAATTAATAATTAATAATTATTTAAGAGTTTCCATCATCTTAATAATTGCTACTGTAAAAGTTTTCATATTACTAATCATCCAGGGAAGAATAATCACCGTAACCAGAAATACAGCAATCAACTTTGGAACAAAGGTTAAGGTTTGCTCAGAAATAGAAGTTGCAGCTTGAAAAATTGATATTATCAATCCTAGAACGAGCGAAACTAGAAGCAAAGGCCCGCAGATAAGAATTAAGTAGTAAAACGCATCACGTACTATTTGTATAACTAATTGGTCGGTCATATTCTTTCCTTTATCTAATAATACTTTTTAAAAGAGAATCAATCACCAAATACCAGCCATCGACTAGAATAAAGAGCAGCACTTTGATTGGCAGTGAAATTAATTGTGGTGGCAGCAAAAACATACCGAGTGACATCAGAATACTTGCAATAATCATATCCATCACCAAAAACGGAACAAATATTAAAAAGCCGATTTGGAAAGCCATACGAAGCTCACTAATCGTATAAGCCGGCACGATTGTCCATGTGGACACTTCAGAAATATCCTTTGGTTTATCTTTACCACTTAATTTGATAAAAAGTCCTAAATCTTCTTCGCGGGTATGCTTTAACATAAATTCTCGAAACGGCTGCACAATATTATCCACTGCCTGCGATTGAGAAATTTCCTCTCTCATATATGGCTGTATTCCCTTTTGATTTGCTTCGTTCAGAACTGGCTGCATCACAAAGAAAGTCAGGAAGAGAGCAAGTCCTGTCAGCAATTGGTTAGGCGGCTGTGTAGCTGTCCCCAATGCCTGCCTCAAAAAGTGAAAGACTATTATTATGCGGGTAAAGCAGGTCATCATTATCAGCAGTGACGGGGCAAGCGTCAATACTGTAATAACAAGCAAGATTTGTAGAGTCAGGACTAAATCGTTGCTACTATCTGGTTTATCTACTGTTAAGGATACTTTAGGTAAAGTAATATTATTTGGCATCTGCTGCGATACTACTTCACCACTCAATCCGATTAACAATAAAACTATAATAAAAAGTAAATTTATCTTCAATTTTCTTATTTCCTTTTTCACTCAAAAACAGATATTACAATCAATATGCCAGTTTCTAATTATTAATATTAATTATTAATTGTAAATTGTTAATGGGTTATTGAGTTATTGGAGTTTATAAATTTACCTTATTAGAGTGAACAATTCATTACCAACTGTTTTAGTTCTTAGAAAAGCTAATAAAATAATTATGTGTATTTGAAATGTATTACTATGGGAAAAGTAGAATAGCAGCACATATTAAAGATGTGGGTAATGAATAGTGAGATTTTTTG
>DAIOVK010000473.1:0-3022 GCA_036759045.1 Kapaibacterium sp. (SeqCode)
TGATAGCATGACAAGAGATAAGTCATGCTATCAACTTGTTGATAGTATGACTTGTTTTACTTTCGTAGTATTTCACCGACCTTTGCAAAAGTTAAAAATCTAACTATCTAATCATTCTAAACCTTATTTATTCGCCAATGATTTTCACTAAAACTCTTTTCTTTCTTTTCCCGTCAAATTCGCCGTAAAATATTTGTTCCCAAGGTCCAAAGTCAAGTTTACCATTTGTAATAGCTACAACCACCTCACGCCCCATAATTTGTCTTTTCATGTGGGCATCAGCATTGTCTTCGTAACCATTATGCCGATACTGTGAATATGGTTTTTCAGGTGCAAGTTTTTCAAGCCATACTTCATAATCCTGATGCAATCCTGATTCATCATCATTTATAAAAACGCTTGCAGTGATGTGCATCGCATTAACAAGCACCATACCTTCTTTCACTCCGCTTTCTATTACGCAATTCTCTATTTCTCTTGTAATATTAACAAAAGCCCGACGAGTAGGAGTGTTGTACCATAATTCTTTTCTAAATGATTTCATTTTATTTCAAATTTCTATTTTTAAAAAAGTAAATATAATTATTTTAAAACTTAATTTATTCAAATACTTTTTAAATTATTTTTACTATAAAGAACAATTAGATTTATAAGGTTATTGGGTTATTAGGTTATAAAGTTATTGGATTATTGGGTTATAAGGTTAATTGGTCACTAATGTAATAATTCGTTAAAAGACTTACTATCTTGTGTCATTCCGTACCCACTGATAAAGCAAGTGCTTCATTTAAATGGAGATGACATAATTCTATCCTGTCATTCTGACGAATGTCAGAATCAATCTTTAAAATAGTTTTTATAGGTTATTAGTTATTAGTCATTAGTATTTTTACTAATAACTAATGACCAATGACAAATAACTAAAAACCAAGATGGATTCTGGCATACGCCAAAATGACAAGAAGTTATTATCAGGTTTTCAATGAATTATTACACTAAGTAACTATTATAAAAAATTAATTGTCAATTATCAATTGTCAATTATTTTGTAACTTTTTCTTATTTGAATTAATCATAAATAAAAATAATAAAATTGTTTAAAAATGCTTTTATTATTTAGTTTTATTGATTAAATTTATTTATTAGAATTTTTCAAAAAAAGAATTGATAAAATCATATATCTCGCAAATATTTAATAATAAATAAAGTTCTTTTAATTCAATTACATTTGTCATTCTGAAGCGCAGCGAAAAATCTCACAATTAAATGCAACCACAGAACTTGAGATTCTTCGCTTCGCTTAGAATGACAGCTTAAATTTTTAACAATAAATGGAGATGAAAATGAAAACTAATATTTTTAACAGAAAAGAGTATTTTATTTGTTGTTTTGTATTGCTCTTTGCTATTCAAATGACTAAATCAGAAAGCGTAACTCCAGAGAAGATTCAAGCAACTTCATTGATTAAACTCAATCAGAAAGAACTCGAAAAACTTGGTATTTCAATTGAACGGAATCAAATCAGCTATATCGAAACTAAAATATTCGATGAAACAAATGGCGAAAAACGAGACCGTTCAAGAAAAATTATCATATCGAAAGACAAGATTTCAGGAAGGAATTATAAACAAAAGCAAGATGGAAGCAGCGCCAATGTTTTTCCACGCATTGCAGTAAACGTTTTCAAATATGGAACTGCTCTTTATTACAGCAAATTCCTTGATTTTGAGAAAATGAATACTTTACGCAATTCTTTAAAAAGCAAGAGCGACAGCGTAAATTATTATGCTAAAGCAAATGATTTAGTTTGCGTCTATTTTGAATTTGAACCAAAAAACTCAAAAAAATCTAATAAAAATCAAATTTATTTATGGTATGAACCAAGCAACGAGTTCATTGACCTGCTGCCAGAGGAATATCAAAAGCAGCTTAGACCAGAAACGGACAAAACTCAACCAGAAACTAATTACACGATTCCAGAAAACAGCTATGAAAATGTAATTATTTCAACACTTGTTTATCCCAACCCTGTAACAAATAAAACTGCTTATATCAGATTAGAACTTGCTGAAAGCAGGAATTTTTCCATCGCTGTTTATGATATTTCCGGAAATAAGGTAAAGGATTTTGCTAATAATCAATCCTTTATAAAAGGACAAAATGAAATTACACTTAACTTGGAAAACATAACATCTGGTATGTATATCATTATGCTCGTTTCCGACAGGCAGGAAACAGCGAAGTTAAGAATAATTAATAATTAACTAAAAAATGAGGAGAATAAAATGAAAAAGCTGTTATGTATAGTTTTGCTTCTTTTAGCACATATAAATTTATTTGCTCAAAGAGAAGGTTTGCAAATGCCATCGCTCAGCTACTATGACGATGGAGAGAAATCCGCACTGCGTCTTACTGAACTTCACATCAATGTTAAAGTTGTCGGCAACCTCGCCACAACTACTATGGATATGCTATTTTATAATGACACAAAAATGACTTTAGAAGGCGAACTCAATTTTCCACTTGCAGAAGGACAGCAAATCTGTCATTTTGCTATGGAACTTAATGGAAAGCTGCGAGATGCCGTAGTTGTCGAAAAAGCAGAAGGAAGAAAGGTTTTTGAAGAAATTACTCGAAGAAAAATTGACCCTGCACTTTTAGAGCAAACTAAAGGAAATTCGTTTAGAACACGCGTCTATCCTATTTTAGGACAGCAAACCAAACGCGTTGTCATTGCTTATGAAAACGAAATGCTCCTTGATGATGATGGAATGACATATAATCTTCCTCTCCAGTACAAAGACGAATTAGAAAAATTCAGTTTGAAAGTTCAGGTTTTTACTCCACAAAAACCAGATTTGAAAAACAGTGAGTTTCAAGATTTGAACTTCGAGCAAGATGAAAATTACTTTGCAGCAGAAGTGCATTATGAAGATTATCTGGCAGACAAGAATTTCGAATTCTTTTTGCCTAATTCCGTTTTTGAAAAGCAGATTTACACTGAATTGATTAGTGGAAAAAC
>DAIOVK010000474.1:0-3016 GCA_036759045.1 Kapaibacterium sp. (SeqCode)
TATAGTACCATATACATCAATATTAGTAGAGCCATCTAATGGGTCAAAAGCAAGAAAATATTTACTTTTTTTCTTATTATTAGTAAAAATCACATTTTCTGACTCTTCAGAAATCAAAGCAGCAGTGTGTCCGCCTTGTTCCATCGCATTAATTATAATCTGGTTGGCATAATCGTCAAGTTTCCTTACTGTTTCCCCGTGAATATTTTTATTATTAGTTGAACCAAGTATTCCGTTAAGTCCGGCGTGCCGAACTTCATTTGATATTAAGCGAATAGCTAATGTTAAATCCTGAAGCAAAAGAGTCAAATCCCCTGTTGCTTCAGGATGCAGTTCTTCTTCTGTTTCAATATGCCTGTCTAATGTAATTAGCTTGGATATATTTAGTAAAGCCATATTAATTGCTTGGTTTTGAGCTACCAAAAAAAATACCGACAGAAAGAGTATAGTATGCTTTAGTAGGTTCACCGCTTTCTTTTCCAATTAGATTAAGCATATTGTATTTTGCTTCAATATTTGCATTAAAAATCATTAAATCAAGGTCAACTCCTGCTCCAAGTCCAAAACCAACCCGGCTGTCATTTGGAGTTTTATTTAAATTCAAAGGTATAGACAAATCATTTCTAACTACATCTACTGTATTGGAAATGTAATTATAGTTGAGTTCACCGGTTCCATAAATACTAATTAAGGACCTTACCAAATAAAGATTCAAACCGGCAGAAACCGGAAATACATTTTGAACCGTTGAAAGTGTTATTTTTGATTGTTCGTCGGTATCGGGCGCTATAACATCCAAGTATGACTCCGGGAAACGATGCCAACCGAAGCCACCAACAAAAGTCAGGTTTTCCGACATTGGGAAACGAAGTTTTGCTAAAATATGATAGCCCGTCTTTGTTCCTTTGTTAATAAAGCCCTCAATATCTGTGATTGACTGATTGTTATATACTTCATTAACCTTGTTGTTTGGTGTTGAAGAACCGAGTAAGACGCCAAAAGCTAATTGGGAAAATGCTGATGCAGTAGAAATAATCATTATTCCTATTATGATTATTGTCCTTTTCATTACTTAAACTCCAAATTTATAATAATAATATTTAATAATCGTTTAAATGTTTAATTTGTAATACAAATCTAATAAAAAAATGTCAATTAAATTAAATAAAGTATTTAACGATGAATAAATGAGGCAATTTATGAAAAAAATTAAATTCATATCATTAGCAATTCTTTTGATTTTCTATACTATAAATCCAGTTTTGGCAGAAGATGATTTTTTCCGTCCACCAATGAATATTGGAGCAAGTTTGAATTTGAATTTCAATATGCATTCTCCATCTTTTTCCTATCCACTAAATAGCTCAGAGATTCAATTCGATAAAAATGCGAACTCTCTCGGAGCCGCACTTGGTTTAATCGGAAATTTCCCTATTACTGATTATATTACGTTTTCCGGGCGAATTGGTTACAATATGCTCAACGGCGAACTAGAAAAAGATAATTATAAATTAAAAACATCGCTTTCTACATTAGAAATAACTCCAGCTGTTCAGGTCTATAATCTATTCCCTATTCGTCCTCTTTATCTCTTAGGAGCTATTGAACTCGGTCTCCCTCTTTCAAAAAATTATAATATTAACGATAATGGAACTGAATTAGTGCCAGATACCGATATTCCAGATGCAAGTTTCCGTATGGCTCTCGGACTTGGTGTCGGCTATACTTTTAAATTATCTGACAAAATTTATCTTTCTCCAGAAGCATCATTTCGCATTCCTTTTACAAAAGTTTCTTCCAGCGATGCTTTCAAATCCTGGGATGTTCCTCAACTACGTCTCGGTGTTAATTTAACATTTGGAATTGGTGGAGGAGATGGATCAATGGAAGAAAATGAAAACAGATATTTAAATGTCGGTATGAGTGACGTTCGTTATTATGATAATAATGGAAATACAAAGCCGATTAAAAGAGTAAAAGTCGAAGAAGTAAAATATATGGAACTTTTCCCATTGGTTCCTTATGTCTTTTTCCCAGAAAGCCAAGCAACTCCAACTGCTAACACTCAGATAGTTTCTGACCAGGCAACTGCTGGCGATTTCCAGGTGCAAAATTTAGAAACAAATGCCTTGAAAATTAATCTTGCTACTCTTGATATTATTGGCTCAAGAATGAGACAATACCCAAAAACACAACTTACTATTACCGGAACAAATGATTCAAAAAATGAAGGTAAAAATAAGAGTTTAGCATTAGAAAGAGCAGAATTTGCCAAAAATTATCTAGTGAAAAAATTCTCAATTGAATCAAGCCGCATTCAAACAAAAGAAGTTGGTCTTCCAGCCAAAGCTTCGTCAATAAAAGTTGATGACGGAATTGAAGAAAACCGCCGTATTGAATTTTCATCTATTAATCCGGAACTATTAGCTCCTATTATTATTGATAGCGAAAACCAAACTATATCAGACCCAAATCTTGCTGAATTTGTTCCAGTAATTGAATCAAGTGAAGACATTAAAACGTGGACATTAGAAGTTAGCCAAGCTGGAAAAGAATTACAGAAATTTGATGGAATTGGACAGCCGGTACCTTTGCAATGGTCGATTCATCCTAATCAACTGCAAAGCAATGAATTACCTGTTGAATACAGATTTAATGCTGAAACTGAATCTGGATTAAAGAAATCTATTTCCGGAACTATTCCAGTTGAATATATTTCTAAATCTAAGAAAAAGACAGAGCAATTGCAAGACAAAGTGGTTTCTAAATTCAGTTTGGTCCTTTTCGATTTTGATAAAGCCGATATTACAAAGCCAGACCTTGATATTTTAAACCAATATGTTTTACCAGAAATTAAATTCAATTCAAACATAAAAATATTTGGATATACCGATAGAATTGGTGATAAAACATATAACAAAGGTTTAGCAGAACGCCGTGCCAACGAAGTAAAGAAATTCTTACTTTCAAAAGGAGTTAAAGAAAGCCAAACAGAAGTTGTACCTATTGGCGAAGA
>DAIOVK010000475.1:0-3014 GCA_036759045.1 Kapaibacterium sp. (SeqCode)
GATAGTATGACTGAAAAGCACTGTTTCGTGATATCAATGACTTGTGAGATTCTTCACTTCGTTCAGAATGACAGGATAAAATTATGTCATCTCCATTTATATGAAGCACTTGCTTATTATAGGGGTTAAGAATGACAGTTTTATTTTGCAATACTTGTTTTCGATTTGGTATTATATCAAAAGAAAAATTTAAAAATCATAAAAACATTTAAAATTTCTTATTTTCTTTTTAATTTTGCAAATAAGAGTAATTTAGAATAAAAAAATGTTCAAAAAGCAAGATGCTCAAAATAAAAAAAATTCTTCTATATTCAGTACTCATTGCAATTGCGTTAGGAATGGTTTTTCCAATGGTTTGGATGCTGCTTATTTCATTAAAAACAGTTCCATCTTCTGATGCAAATTTCTTTGAACTGCTCTTTTCTTCTTATACATTGCAAAATTTCATAGAAGCATTTGAAACAGACGCTTTTGGAGCTTACTTTTTTAATTCAATTGTAGTTGCAGCAACTGTAACCGCTGGAAATATCCTTTTCAGCTTTCTAGTTGGCTATGCACTTGCGAGACGGAATTTTCCGGGAAAAGGAATAGTTTTTGGGTCAATTCTAGCAGTGCTTATTATACCGCCACACGTAATAATGATTCCACTTTATCGCCTGATGGTTAGTTTCGACTGGCTCAATTCATATTACAGCTTGATAGTGCCTTGGCTCATTACACCTTTTGCCGTTTTTCTTGTCAGGCAGTACATAATTACACTTCCGACTGAACTTGAAGACGCTGCAAGAATAGACGGTGCAAGTGAGTGGTATCTTATGTTCAAAATAGTTATGCCGCTTTGCAAACCAATTTTAACGGTAGTTGCGATTTATGTATTTTTAAGCAATTGGAATTCTTTCCTTTTGCCTTACCTTTTTGCAAATGATGAAGCATATAGAACATTGCCAGTTGGGCTAACGTTTTATCTTGGAAAGCAATCTATTGACTGGGGACATCTTATGGCAGGAGCAGGTATTTCTGCTGTGCCGATTATTCTAATATTTTTGCTCTTTCAACGTCAAGTAATAAATGGTTTAACTGCTGGTGCTTTGAAAGAATAAATGCAAAATATCCATTCATATAGAAAAATAAATATACTTCCAGATTACATTGCTAACCAAATTGCAGCTGGCGAGGTAATTCAACGTCCGGAATCAGTAATAAAAGAACTCGTTGAAAATTCCCTTGATGCAGGTGCCGATTCAATTATCGTTGTTGTCCGTGATGCAGGCAAACAGCTAATCCACATAGTGGACAATGGCTGCGGAATGGCTCGACCAGATTTGGAGCTTAGCTGCAAGCGCCATACAACAAGCAAAATTTTTACAAGTGAGGATTTAGAGGAAATACTAACATTCGGCTTTCGTGGTGAAGCACTTGCTTCTATTTGCTCTATTGCCAATGTTGAAATACGAACAAAACGCCGTAGCAATGAAGAAGAATTTCAGGGTTACCGGCTAATTTCTGAGCCGATGAAAGAGGAGTTCATTGAACCATTTAACTCTGATTTTGGGACTCAAATTTTTGTTCGAAACCTTTTTTTCAACGTTCCTGCAAGGCGAAAATTCTTGAAATCAAATCTTACGGAATTTCGCTATATTTCCGATACAATGATTCGGCTTGCTCTTTCAAAACCAGATATCCGCTTCACTTTTTACGACGAAGATAACCTAATTTTCGATGTAAAACCTTCTACACTGAAAGAACGTATTGCTGCTATTTTAGGGCGAGATGTTGCTGATAATATGTTTTATATTCAAGCTGAAAATGATTTGATTAAACTATCGGGTTTTATAGGAAATCCTGCTAACGTTAAAAGAACAACTGCCAATCAGTATTTCTTTCTTAATGGTAGAAATATAAAAAGCAAATCACTGAACTTTGCTGTTTTTTCCGGCTATGAGCATATTTTGGAAAAAAACAATTTTCCTTTTTACCTAATCAACATTGACATTGACCCAAAATTTGTCGATGTAAACGTTCATCCACAGAAGCACGAAGTAAAATTTGAAGATGAACGCATTGTATTTAATCTGCTGCAAAACGCAGTTGCAAAAGTATTACAGGAAAATAATTTGCTTCGCACTATTGACGTTATGAGCAATGAAGCAAGTTCACCATTTATTGCTATAAATCCGCAAAACCAATCGACACCAACATTTGTAAACAGATTGACCGGCGAAATTGTTAGTAATCAAAGGCAGTTTGATTTTCCCAAAAGATATGACAATTTTGATTATAGAAACAAAGAGCAGTTTTCTACCTCTGCTTATTCTGCTCTCTTTAGCAACAATCCAAACACTGAAAATGAATTGATTGAAAAAGATGCATTTCCGAAATCAATGCTATTTCAAATTCATTATAAATATATAATATCCCAAACGTTTAACGGTTTTATTATTATAGACCAGCACGCCGCCCACGAGCGAATTTTATATGAGCGTGCTTTAAACACAATAAAAAAAATAATTAATAATTCCCAGCAGCTTCTTTTCCCAGTCCAAATCCAGTTTAGTCCTGCTGAACGAACTATTTTCAAACTGATTGAAGAAGAGCTTTCTTTAATCGGATTTGGTTTTAAATTTTTAGATGATTCTACAGTTGAATTGATTTCGGTTCCTGTTGACATAAAACCGGGTAAAGAGGAAATCTCAATTAAGGAAATATTGCAGCAATACGAAGAATACGAAAAAGTTATGAAAACCGATAAACAGGATTTGGTTGCTGCTTCCTTTGCCTGCAAAGCTGCAATAAAAACCGGACAGCAACTTTCTCAGGAAGAAATGAAAAACCTGCTTGATGATTTAAATAATTGCGACAATCCAAATTCCTGTCCACACGGCAGACCAATTATAATTGAATTTCCTTTAATTGAACTCGACAGACGCTTTGGAAGAAGCTGAAATTAATTGTTAATTAACTCAACTTTCCTAGTTGACAAAATGAAGTAAATATAGAGTAGTAGTGCAAAACAA
>DAIOVK010000476.1:0-3011 GCA_036759045.1 Kapaibacterium sp. (SeqCode)
TTAAGACGTATATACCCTATTTTTATTGTTTTTTTTATGAATAATATAGGTTAATTCAAATTTAATAAAGAAATTATTAAGAAAATATAATATTTATAAAATTGTAATTGACAAAAAGTTCGTAAAAATATATAGTTTTTTATTAATATATTATATAACATATAGTTAATTGACTTTATCATTAAAAAAATAAAAAGGAAATAGAGAATTTCTATTTTACAAATTTTATTTAAGTATTTTTATTTAAATAATTACACAGTTTTATTCAATTTGCATTTCATTTCAAAATTCTTAGGAAAGTTCAAAAAAAAATATTAAATCTAATTTGAAATAATATGAAATTTCAAAATTACAAGGAAAATATATAAAAATAATTAACAATAGTTAAGAAAAATGAATTTTCTTTTTTATTCTGCTTAGAGAAATTGGAGTAATACCAAGATAAGAAGCAATGTATTGCTGAGGTATTCTCTTGATAATCTCCGGTTGATTTTCTAATAAATCTATATATCTTTTTTTAGGATTATCTTTGATTCGTGAAAGAAAAAGCATACAGTAGTCTTCTAATCGCTGCAAAAGAATTTCAAACAGATCCTCTTTTATTTTCGGTTTTTCTTTAATAATATGCAAAAGATCTGAGTTTTTCATTATTAAAAGAGTACTTGTCTCAATACTTTCTAAATTGAAAAAACCTAATCTTTTCCCGAATAGTCCGGAAAAAGCTTGATTTTCAAAGAAAAACTGAAAAGTAATTTCTTTCCCGTCATTATTAAACCATAATCTTAAGCAACCTTCTTTAATAAAATATAGATAATTCGAAATTTCACCTTCTTTTAATAATATAGTTTTCGGCTTAACCTGTATTTCTTTAAAAAGTTCGGAATACTCCTTATTATTAAAGAATAAGTCTTGCATTTTCTGAGAAATCTTTTCAATCATAGTAGTAAAAAAAAATCATTAACAAATAAACCCCAAAAAAATCCATATTTAAATTTTTAGTTAATGAATTATGACGAAAAAACATTAATTTTGTTAGTTAATTTTTATTAATTTATAAAAATACTTTGAAAATGGATGATTCAAATAGCTTATATTCAGAAATAGGAGTCAATTTAGATACGGCAATATCAGTAGGTTTAACCGAAGATGAGTACTATAGAGTATGCGAATTTCTCGGTAGAACTCCTACATACACTGAAATTGGCGTTTATGGAGTGATGTGGAGCGAGCATTGCTCTTACAAAAATTCAATAAAACAACTTAAAACATTACCTCGTTCTGGCGGTCGCCTCCTTGTAGAAGCTGGTGAAGAAAATGCTGGTTTAGTGGACATTGGAACTGATGCTAAAGGGAATCGTTATGCTGTTTGCTTTAAAGTAGAAAGTCATAATCACCCATCAGCTATTGAGCCATTCCAAGGTGCTGCAACTGGAGTAGGTGGAATTTTAAGAGATATATTTTCAATGGGAGCTCGTCCTATTGCTTCTTTTAACTCGCTTCGCTTTGGAGAATTAGATTCTGCAAGAACTAAATTTTTATTAAGTGGTGTCGTTAATGGTATTTCTCATTATGGTAATTGCTTTGGCGTTCCTACGGTTGGTGGCGAAATCTATTTCGATGACTGCTTTTTCGATAATCCTTTAATCAATGTAATGGCTGCCGGGATTGTAAGAACTGATAGAATTGCTACTGCTGCTGCAAGTGGAGTTGGCAATCCGGTCTTCATAGTTGGTAGCAGCACAGGAAGAGACGGCATTCACGGGGCTTCGCTACTTGCTTCTCGCGAATTTGACGAAAAAACCGAAGGAATGCGTCCAACCGTTCAGGTGGGTGACCCATTTGCAGAAAAACTTTTGGTTGAGGCAACATTAGAATTAATCAAATCTGGTGTTGTTGTTGGCGTCCAAGATATGGGTGCTGCCGGAATTTCCTGCTCTACTTCTGAAATGAGCCAAAGAACAGGCGTAGGAATGAAAGTAGATTTGGATAAAGTGCCTTTACGTGAAAGCGATATGAGTGCTTACGAAATTATGCTTTCTGAATCTCAGGAACGTATGCTGTTCGTTTTTGACAAAAATAAAGTTGACAAAGCAATAGAAATTTGCAATAAATGGGATGTGCCAGTTACTCAAATTGGTGAAGTTACTGCTGGTGGTATGCTTGATATTTCGAGAAATGGAAAACAAGTCTGCTTTATGCCGGCTGATTCTTTAGCACTCGGTGGTGGCGCTCCGCAATACGATAGAGAAGCAAAAGAACCAGCTTATATAAAGGAAGCAAAAGAATTTGACGTTTCTAAAATTGAGACTAAATTATCAACAGAAGATATTTTTTGGAAACTTTTACAAACACCAACAATTGCTTCAAAAAAATGGGTATATGAGCAATATGATTCTCAAGTCCGAACGAATACAATTGCTATTAAATCTGATGCTGCTATTTTAAGAATAAAGGAATTACCGGGTAAAGGAATTGCTTTAACAACAGATTGCAATAGCAGATACGTTTATTTAGACCCATACAACGGAACTAAAATGGCAGTAGCCGAAGCAGCACGAAATTTAGTTTGTGTTGGTGCAAAACCATTAGCAATAACCAACTGCTTAAATTTTGGTAATCCTTACGACCCGGAAGTTTATTGGACATTCAAAGAAGCAATTAAGGGAATGGGGGAGACCTGCCGTTTGTTCGATACACCAGTTACTGGCGGAAATGTAAGTTTTCATAATGAATCTCAGAACAGAGCAATTTACCCAACTCCAACTATTGGAATGCTCGGGTTTATTGAAGATTTAGACAAAATTATTCCAACCGGCTTTGTCAATGAAGATGACTTAATTTATTTAATTGGTTATACTTATGAAGATGATTTAATACAATTTAAATTAGGTGGCTCACAATATCTCAAATTAATTCATAAAGATAATATCGGTAAGTTACCATCAGTTAATATATCAAAAGAACTTAAATTACAAGAACTTATGTTAGATTGTATAACTAATGATATTATT
>DAIOVK010000477.1:0-3005 GCA_036759045.1 Kapaibacterium sp. (SeqCode)
TTTCCATTTAAATAAAAGTCTTCTCTAATCAGGGGGTTCGGAATGACAATATTTAGAACTTTGCTTTGGCTTCATTCTTCAGTTGAATGTGTATAAGTTATTCACAACTTATCAAGGTTTTTAAAATCACTGTTAAAAGATTGTTATTAAAAAAAAATAAAAAAACAAAATAGATGTTATAATTTGCATAATTAAAAAGATCTGAAAAGAAAAAAATGAATGAAATAGATGTTTTAGTAAATAATAAGAAATTCAATAAAAGCTATGGTCTGGATTACCCTATAAGTTCTCAGGTAGATATGATAGGGAACAGGGTACCACCACACTCAAAAGAAGCGGAAATTTCTGTTCTTGGAGCTATGATGTTGGACAAAGGAGCTGTCGGCAAAGCAATTGAGATGCTAGAGACAGAAAGTTTTTATTACGATGCACACCAGAAAATCTTCGATACTATGTGCAGTATGTTTGAGCGAAGCATAAATATTGATATATATTCAGTTGCAGAAGAGCTACACAGAAGAAAACTTCTTGATGCTGTGGGTGGAACTTATTATCTGTCCGAAATAAACAATAGTATTGCTACAGCAGCCAATATAGATTATCATTCACTAATAGTACAGGAAAAATTTTTAAAGCGTCTTTTAATCAAATCCTCCGGACAAATACTAACAAATTGCTATGAAGATTCAAGAGATGCACTGGAAGAAATTGATTTAGCAGAACGACTAATCTTTGAAATAGCGGACAAACGCTTCAACCGTTCTTATATGACAATTGACAAATTAGCACAGGATGCCTACCAGCATATTTCTATGCTTAAAGACAGGAGTAAATTAGGAGCTTTCGGCATTCCAACCGGCTTTACATACCTTGATGAACTCTTAGCCGGTGGCTTCCAAAAATCTGACCTTATAATAATAGCAGCAAGGCCTTCAATGGGAAAAACAGCTCTCGGACTTTCTATTGCCAGAAATATTGCTGTTGAATACAAAATTCCTGTCGGTTTCTTTTCTATTGAAATGTCCGCGATTCAGCTCGTTATAAGGTTAATTAGTGCTGAAGCAAGAATAGACCAGCAAAGGATAAGAACCGGCAAATTGGGTCATGAAGAAATGAGCAAAATTTTAAATAATCTTGGCAGAATTGCAAAAGCTCCAATCGTAATTGACGATAGTCCATCATTAAATATAATGGAATTTAGAGCAAAATGCCGTAGGATGAAAGCCGAACATAATATTCAGGCAGTTTTTATTGATTATTTACAACTTATTCATCCTCCAAAAGCAGAATCGCGTGAGCGTGAAATTTCTATTATTTCTCGTTCATTAAAGCAAATTGCTAAAGAATTAGATATTCCGATTATTGCTCTTGCACAGCTAAATCGTTTGGTAGAAGCTAGAAAAGACAAACGACCTATGCTTTCTGATTTAAGAGAATCCGGAAGTATTGAGCAAGATTCTGACGTTGTTATTTTTATCAACCGACCAGAGCAATACGGTATTAAAACTTTTGATGACCAAAGTTCAACTGAAAATAAAGCTGAAATCATAATTGGAAAACAAAGAAATGGACCTGTGGGAACTGTTGTTTTGGCTTACTTAAAAGACTATGCCCGTTTCGAAAATCTTGCTTATGAAAATATCGAACCACCACCGTACCTTAAAGAAAGCAACGAGGAAGATGAAAGACCTTTTTAAAAAATGAACTCTTGGCTCAACAGCCAAATTAATGGGGCCTGGAGATTTTCTTACTCAACTTATGCATTGGCGATTTAATATTAAAATCTCTTGTTAATTTTTAAAATATAATTCTTTGTGTTCTTTGTGTTTATTTCTTTTAACACAAAAGGCACAAAGTATTTCACTAAGAACACAAAAAGAATATTTTCAGAACTCCTGACCCCATAACGAAATTAAAAGAGTTAGGAGATTTGCTTCGTAAAGAACAATTGAGCAAATTACCCAGAAAATGTGCCATTTCGAACCCCCTTATAAAGCAAGTGCTTAATTTAAATAGAGATGACATCACTTAATACTGTCATTCTGAGCGCAGCGAAGAATCTCACAAGTCATTGATATCACTATGATTTAGATGTCCTACATCTCGGAGATGTAGGACATCTGGTTCAAGAAGTTTTGCAGAGTAAAAGTAGCGATGTCATTGGTAACCCCCTTATAAAGCAAGTGCTTCAATTAAAAGGAAATGACATATTTTTTATAAAATTTATGTGTGAAAGAAAAAGTAAAAATAAGGTAATAAGGTTTATTGATTTTTGGTACTTTTTTGCTACTAAGGTTTTCAAAAAAAATAAGGTTTTAAATTTTTTAGTTAAAATTATTCTTTAACAAAGAAAATGTAAATCTTATTTTTATAATAAACCTTAGTAGAAAAATATTAACCTGTTGAAAAAACCTTATTAGCTTATTTTATATAGACTTAATAAATATAGTATTGAAATATTTAGTAGCGATGTCATTGGCACTATTACTTCTTTTTTTATATTGAGTTTATATTATATACATTAACTACAAGTAGGAAAGTTGAGATACTTTTATACATTTTTTATTATTATTATATTCCAAACACTTACTACATCAGGAAGATTAAAAATAATATAAAGAAAAGCAATAAATTTCACATAAATTAAAATAATTACTATTAATTAAAAAATATTTTCGTAATTTTGTATTAACGGAAAGGTGCAGGAGTGGCTTAACTGGCACGCCTGGAAAGCGTGTGTATTCGAAAGGGTACCGTGGGTTCGAATCCCACCTTTTCCGCAAAACTTCAATTAATTTTTAAGAGATTAAACCATTTCTTTTATTATTTTGTCTATATTCTAAAAATTGAGCTAAGAGAATGAATACTTTGCTAATTGAAGATGATAATAGGATAATAGAAGAATACATAAGTGGTAACAGCAATTTAGCAGCTACTTCATTTGTAAGAAAATACCAAAAGTTTGTTTTCTCAATAGCACTGCGTTATTTAAATAATTTTGAAGA
>DAIOVK010000478.1:0-1124 GCA_036759045.1 Kapaibacterium sp. (SeqCode)
ACAATTATTGCATTAGAGCCGGTAAATTTATTTGTATGAATTTGGAAATGGGTAGGATATTTTTTTTCAAAATTTGAATATGTTTGATTTGTATTTGAATTGTAAACGAAATTAGCGTCATTTTTCAAAATAATTTTATATGCTTCATTTGGTTTAAGGACTTCGAGTGAATTAAACATATAGTCCGGAATATAGCAGTTTCCTTCAGAATCTTTTACTAACAGAACATCGTTAAGAATGGGAAAAAGTGCTGTTTCGATTAATTGCGTTTTATTTAAATAATAAGGTATGATTTGGCTTTTTCTTGCCTGAATGTAAATTGGATTAAGTTCTGGCTGAATTGTAGTGCCAGTTAGAATAACAGAATCTTTTTTTGAGGAGAAAATCTCGTAACAGTTTTGTGAATTCCAGTAATTTGATTTATAAATATTTTGAACCGGATAAAAAACATATTCATCATCTTCTTTAATAGAAAAATTATTATTAAAAATTGATTTAAAATAAGAATTGTAGGGTGCTATTGAACTTGAGACCATTTTCCACTGGTTTCTGTTAAAATTTATTTTTGCCGAAACAAGTGAATTAAATCTTTTTAAAATCGAAACAGTATCGGGAATAAAATAGCTAACCCCACTGAAAAGCTCAGCAGCACATACCATTTCTTCGCCACAGCAGGAGTTCCATATCTTGAATTTAAAATTCTCATTAAAATCAAATCCGTCTTTTATATCGTTTGTAACTGAATTATCGCCCCAAACGGGAATAGCAATATTTTCTTCATTAGTAATTATAGCGTAACCACCACAATGCAAAACGCTATCCTGATTATAGAAAACCCCAATAGCATCTCCAACAGCTAAATGAAAATTTCCAATACTTTTGTTTGTATTTTTTGTAATTACAATTATGGAATTTAAGCCGGTGAATTTTTCGTAATCCCAACTGAGAGGTACTGGCTGGTTCAGGCAAGGCGATGTTGTAAACTGATACACTTCAGACCAGTCGCTCCAGCCATTTATATTCCAAGCCCTAACCCGCCAAAAGTATTCTTCATTTACATCTAAATAAATATTATTTAAAGTGTTACCATCTATTTCATTAGATTCAAAGAATAAATTGGAAAA
>DAIOVK010000478.1:1224-2999 GCA_036759045.1 Kapaibacterium sp. (SeqCode)
TGAACTTGATTGTTCCCAAACAAATTGAGCAGAAGTAGAAACATTTTCAGAATAATCCTCAGGCAATGTGAGAACAGGAATTGAAGGTAAAGCAAAGCAATCTTCTAAAAACTCAGAATAGTCAACTTTTCCGTATCTGTTTTTGTCGTTATAGTGGTAAATTATTTTTTCAATTTCTGAAGCATCGTTTGTTCCCCAGCAGTTCTTTTTAGCTGAAATATTAGCTTCAGATTTGCAAAGAATAGCAAAATTATTCTGGCTAAATCCGGAAAATCTGTTCATACCCAAAGAATTTTGAATTCCGCTGCCTAAATCCGGATTTGAATTATTTAGGATAGTAATGCCATATTTCCCTGATTCTTCAAATAGCGTATATTGAATTATTGGGGAAGAATTTTCAAGAAGAAGCAGAGAGTTTTGAGTAACAGATGAACCACCGCCATATTTAATCTGAACATTTGTAAGTGAAGAGTTTATGCTGTTAATCAATGAAATTCCACCCCAGTCAAATTTATTTCCAGTGGAATAAAAATTGCAATCCGAATCAATATTGTCTGCCAAATCATCTTTGACTGATGTGAAAATAATCGGCATACTGCTCGTTCCATTTGCAATCAAATCACCTTTAACGACAAGATTTGCATTTTGAGTAAATTTTAAAACTACGTTTTGCTCAATTTCAAGATATGTGTTTTCAGCGATTTCCAATTGCTTAGTTACTAAATAAGGTAAATCGAATTTCTTTAAATAGATATTTTTAGAATAAACACCAGATTTTATTTCAATACCTGAATAGAGGCAATTTACAATTTCGATATTACTGAAGTTTGCCTCTGCTCTTGCATCAAGCACAATAGGAGCGTAATTGTTATAACCACTGCACTCAAAAACTGCATTTGAAATATTGGAAGAATTGCTTTTTGCAGAAAATTCGATGTGGACCGCTCCCCAAAAGCCCTTTTGCTTTGAAGGATTATTCCCTGTAAAAGTTATTTTATTGTCTGCATCGCCGTTAGCACTCAAAAGCCCTTTAATGTAAAGATTTCTTCCTTTGCTAAAGCTAACTGTTACGCCGGGCTGAATTGTAAGCATTGCATTTTCGCTAACTGAAACATCGCTTATTATGATATAAGGACTGTTATCGGCTGTCCAAACAGTGTTTGCTGTAATATTATTGCTCACAATCGTTTCAGAATAGCAGACAAAATTTACTAAAAAAATAAATA
Source organism: Kapaibacterium sp. (SeqCode) (assembly GCA_036759045.1). Lineage (GTDB taxonomy): Bacteria > Bacteroidota > Ignavibacteria > Kapaibacteriales > UBA2268 > JAAYJM01. Next base: position 2,451 of record DAIOVK010000478.1, read on the forward strand.
TAACAGGGAGAATTAGGAAAATTCTCCCTATTTGAGCGATTTGAAATTTTATTATGTTTATTAAGTAAAACACATAAACCTTAAAGCTATACTACAACTACTTGTTTATCGGCAAAAACTACAGAAAAATTAACATAGCTTACTTAATAATGCTGGAAATATTATCTCCAATCAAACCGCTAACAATAGTATAAAATCATAATGTTATTCTTCGCTACGCTCAGAATCTCAAAATATGTCTTATCAATGACTTATGAAATTATTCGCTCCGCTAAGAATGACAGGTAATATTTCTATTATTGTTAGCAGTTTGGTATTAAAGGTCATTAGTTATTTGTTATTAGTCATTAGTATTTTTACTAACAACTAATGACGAATGACTAAAAAGCAATATAGATTTTGGCATACTTCAGAATTACAAGAATAGATGTCATTGGCAACCCCCAGATAAAGCAAATGCTTCATTTAAATCGAGATGACATAACTTTAAGCGCCATTCCGAACCCCCAGATAAAGCAAGAGCTTCATTATAATAGAGATGACATAAGT
>DAIOVK010000479.1:0-2993 GCA_036759045.1 Kapaibacterium sp. (SeqCode)
TTGCACTACTACTCTATATTTACTTCATTTTTTCAACTAGGAAAGTTGAGTTAATTATTAATTGTTAATAATAAGAAATTCTGATGCATTGATTTGTTGATAGAAATAAATTTTGTGTAATTTCGACTTCCTAATTAAGCAAGTGCTTTATTTTAATGGAGATAACATAATTTTACCCCTCTCATTCTAAAGCGAAGAATCTCACAAGCCATTGCTAACACAAAGCTTGAGATTCTTCGCTGCGCTCTGAATGACACTTTTACTTATGTCTTCTCAATTTAAAAAATTTTCATTTTTCTAAGTGGGGTCGAAATGACATCTTTACTTTTGTCGGTCATTCTGAACGAAGTGAAGAATCTCAAACTCTGTTTTATCAAAGACTTGTGAGATTCTTCGCTCCGCTTCGGAATGACAGAGGTAAAATTATGTCATCTTCATTTAAATAAAGGTCTTACTTCATTTAAAGGTTCGGAATGACACAAAAAGTATAAAAAATATTATGGTTAAACAGCAAATATTAAATTAATAGTAATTATGAATACATACACGGAAGAAGAACTAATTTCAACGCTTGACGAATTACCCTTTTGGTCGGCACCATTTGGTTTTGAGCTTTTAAATCAAATACAAATTAAAAAAAATTTGCAAGTACTTGATATTGGGTGCGGATTAGGATTTCCAATAATTCAATTAGCTCAAATGTTGGGTAAAAGTTCAATGTGTTTTGGTATTGACCCATCAGAATTATCTATCAAAAGAGCTGAATTTAAAATTAAAGGCCAGGGAATAGAGAACGTTCAAATACTCAATGCTGTTGCTGAACAAATGCCATTTGAAAATGATACTTTCGATTTAATTATTTCAAATAATGGATTGAATAATGTCAATAATTTTGAAGCAGCATTAAAAGAAATTAAAAGAGTGGCAAAAAGAGGTTGTCAGTTAGTATTTTCAATGAACACAAATCAAACATTTTCAAAATTTTATTTCTATTTAAAAGAAACATTAAAGGAATTTGATTTTGAAGACTGGATTGAATTAGTTAATCAGCATATTGAAGAAAAAAGACCTTCAGTCGAAAAAATATCAAATTTAGTGAATTCTTATGGTTTTCATATTCAAAACATTACATTTAAGGAATTTCATTACAAATACTCTGATGGTACATCATTTTTAGATAGTTTTTTCATAAAATTTGCATTCATTTCGAGTTGGTTAAAAATTTTACCTGAAACGAAAGCTATAGAAATATTGAAAGAAGTAGAAAATAAATTGAATTTGTTTGCGTTAAATGATTCTGAATTGAAAATGGAGGTGCCTTTCATTGTGTTAAACGCAGTTAACTAATTTTACCCTGCGAAACTTTACAAAATTTTAGGACGATGTCATCTTCATTTACCGATGACATGTTTATAATTGTATGTCTTTCTGGCGTATGACAGAATCAATCTTGGTTGTTTCTAATTAAAGCGGATACAAGTTTTTAGTCATTGGTCATTAGTTGTTTATAAAAATACTAATGACTAATAGCCCATAAAAACTATTTTTCAAGATGGATTCTGACTTTCGTCAGAATGACGTTTATAGCGATGTCATCTCCATTTAAATAAAGCACTTGCTTTATCAGGGGGTTCAGAATGACAATACTTTCATGAAACAAATGATTATATTATTTGTTCTCTTTTTATTAATTTTACAAAGTTTATTTTTTAAATAAATAAAAATGAAATAAATTAATTAATTATGGTAAAAGAAAAGAAAAGAGTAGCACTACTATCAGTATTAGCAGCAGTTTTTCTAACAGGTTTTAAATTAGTAGTTGGAATTTTAACAGGAAGTTTAGGAATTTTATCAGAAGCATTACATTCTGCTCTTGACCTTGTTGCTGCTGTAATTACTTATTTTTCCGTAAGAATATCAGATAAACCTGCAGACAAGGAACATAATTATGGACATGGCAAAGTAGAAAATTTTTCTGCTTTAATGGAAACAATACTATTGGTGGTTACTTGCACATGGATTGTTTATGAAGCATTGCAAAGATTGATAAGTGGGAATACAGAAATTGAAGTAAACATTTGGAGCTACATAGTCGTTGTCAGTGCAATAATAATTGATATACAACGTTCCCGAAAACTTTATAAAGTAGCAAGAAAGTATAATAGTCAGGCACTTGAAGCTGATGCTCTTCATTTCTCAACAGATATATGGAGTTCTGCTGTTGTTTTACTAGGACTTATTTGTGCAAATTTCGGCTATTTCTATGCTGACTCTATAGCTGCACTTCTTGTAGCTATAATTGTTTTGTTTGTTTCATTCAGATTAGGGAAAAAAGCTGTTGATGTCTTGCTTGACAAAGCACCACAAGAAACCATAGAGAAAGTAAAGGAAGTGTTGGCTTCTTATCCGGAAGTCAAAGATTTTCACGGTTTAAAAGTTAGGACTGCCGGAGCAGATACTTTCATCAAATTCAATATACATTTAGAACCAGAATCCAGTTTAAAAAGCGTTCACGAATTATGTGATGATATTGAAAAATATATAAGTTCTTTAATTCCAAGAAGTGAAGTCTATATTCACGCCGAACCTCAGGATATAACTCATACTGAATATCATAAAGATGAAAAGTACTAATTACTCTTTTTGCTCATTCCTTTCTTGAGTGTAACTTGACTTTGGCTGTCAGCTATCGGCTGTCGGCTATCAGTTCTTTTAATAGCCATATATCATTGGTTAATGGTTATTAGTTTATGGTTTAAGGTTTATTGCACAAGAACTCCTGATGCCTTGCAGTTTGCTATTTCGCATGCTTGTCATTTCGAACCCCAAGATAAAGCAAGTGCTTTATTTAAATGGAGATGACATCAGTTTACCTTGTCATTCCGAACCCCAAGATAAAAGAAGACTTTTATTTTAAATGGAAATGACATAAATAAATGTGTCATTCTGAAAAAGTGCTTTTCAGTCATACTATCAGCAAGCTGATAGCATGA
>DAIOVK010000480.1:0-2987 GCA_036759045.1 Kapaibacterium sp. (SeqCode)
GGGGAATAAGACAAGTGGATTCAAAGAACGTATCAGCCCTGGGGGCAGGGGGAGGTGCTAAAAGGTTTTATTATTAAAGTTATTTCTATTATAAAAATAATTGTATAAGTTAAATAAATTAATTATGCTAAATAAAAATCAAAATATTTACTTATCTTTGTGACATTACTCTCAAGAGGGGGAATGCGTAAGGTTAGTAAATAATTAAGTAAATCAAATCAATAACTTTTAAAAGGAGTTCCAATAAAATTGAATTACTTTTTTTACAAAAGAATTATAGTAGTTCTTATCTCTTAATATATCAAGTATATATAAATACTGATAAAATAAATTATAAAAAAATTTTAAAATAATTGATTTCATTTATTGTTTTTTTAAAAAATTTGTGTAATTTATTACTCAGTTGAATATTTATAAAAAATAAAGTAAAATTTAATGTAAAAATAAAACTAAATAAAAAAAAAGATTGAAAAAAAAGAGGCATATAAATCAACAATTTACTATTTACCCACACACTTTAAGGAGGTAGGATGAAAACTTTTAAATTGTTTTCAACTATTGCTTTACTGATATGCTTAACACTAACAAGTGTTCAGTCATTCAATCAAAAATCAAAGCTATTCTTTGTAGAAAACAAAGGGCAATGGCACGAAGATGCAAGAATGCTTGCACAGTCTCCTGGGGTTGATGCCTGGCTAACCACCAACGGCATCACGTATGATTTTTACACATTTCAACAAAGTATGCTTCTACCACAAGAAGCAGTAAATCCAGACCTTAACGATACTTACAAGAATATGGACAGAGTAGGTAATGTCGTTAAAATGGAATTCCTTAACTCTTTGAACAATCCAAAAGTTCAGGGCGTTGAAAAGAATAAAGGTTATTATAATTTCTTTATCGGCAATGACAAGGCAAAATGGGCAAGCCGTGTTGGTCTTTACAATGAAGCTGTAATGGCCGGCTTATACACAGGTATTGATGCCAGATTGTATTATGAAAACAGCAATCTTCGCTATGATTTGATTGTCGCTCCTAAAGCAGACCCAAGTCAAATTAAAATGGGCTTTAAAGGAACTGACAAAGTTTACATTAATTATAAAGGTAATTTAACTATTCGCACTTCAATTGGCGATGTCGAACAAAGTGGTTTACTTGCTTATCAGGAAATTAATGGGAAAAAAGTTGAAGTAGAATGTACTTTCAATATTATTGATGAAACTACAGTTGGCTTTAATTTAGGCAATTATGATGAAACTTATCCTTTAATCATTGACCCACTAATTTACTGCACTTTCGTTGCTCCAACAACAAGTGGCTCAACACTTTATGAAGGCAGAGTAAATACAACTCAAAATGTTTTGTTTACTGGAGGTACCGGCTCTTTAATTTATCCGGTAACTGAAGGTGCTTATCAAATAGCAAATGCTGGAAGTACTGATATTTTCGTAACAAAACTTGAAGCTGATGGAACTGACTTAATATTTTCAACTTATATTGGTGGTTCAGGTGCAGAGAGCGCACTTGGTTGTGCTTACGACAACTTAGACAATGTGTATGTAGTTGGTTATGGTGGTTCAACTAATATTCCTGTTTCTGATTCTGCATTCCAAATAGCTAACGCTGGTTCTAACGACATTAATATATTTAAATTAAGTGCTGATGGAACAGAGTTATTATATGGAACTTATCTCGGTGGTTCAGGTTCTGAAATGGTTTATACTATTGATGTTGATGCATCATATAATGCTTACGTAATTGGATATACTCCATCAACGAATTACCCAGTAACCGAAGGCGCTTTCCAAACCGTTCATGGCGGTGGTACACAAGACGTCATTGTTACTAAAATTGCTCCAGACGGAAGGTCTCTTGTTTATTCTACCTTTATAGGTGGTACCCTTGCAGACCAATGTTACGGCAATCGAGTTACTCCAGACGGATTTTGCTTCGTAGCTGGTCAAACAGTATCAACGAACTTCCCTGTAACCGAAGGTGCTTTCCAAACTACTTATGGCGGTGGAACATGGGATGCTTTCCTCTTAAAATTAAATCAAACAGGCACTGGATTAGTGTTTAGCACTTATATCGGTGGCGAACTTGATGACTGGGGAATGAGACCAGATTTCGATGCTGCTGGTAATGCTTATATGGCTGGTTATACTCAATCATTGGGCTATCCTACAACTCCAAATTCATTCCAGCCAACTCACGGAGGCGGTGGTTTTGATGCTTTTGTTACTAAATTCAATCCAACTGGTACTGAACTTATTTATTCCACATTTATTGGTGGCACTGGCGTTGATTACGCTCGCGGCTTAGCAGTAGATAGTGATGGATGGGCTGTATTTGGTGGTAGAACTACATCAGCAAACTATCCAGTAACAGCAGATGCACAACAGGCAGCTTTTGCCGGTGGTGCCGACGACGCTATCGTTACTATGATTAATCCTAACGGAACTAATCTTCAGTATTCAAGTTATTTCGGTGGCACTGGCTCTGAATATGCCAGAGGCATTGATTATGACGAAGCTGGAAATGCTTTTCCTGTAGGATATGCCGGCTCCGCTGATTTCCCAGTAACCCCCGGTGCATATCAGGAAACTATAGGTATCGTTAATGGCAACAATGCATGGGCAGCAAGATTTGAGCTTAATGCAATAATTTCAACTCCGATTCCGCTTGCACCTCCAAACCATGCTATTTTCGTAACCCAAACTCCAACAATTGAATGGCAAGCTGTTGAAAATGCTATTAGCTATGATTTCCAACTTTCTAACCAAACTAATTTCGATTCTACTTCTTTGGTCTATAATGTAACAGGTTTAACTGTTCTTTCTTATGAAATAGCTGAAGAATTATTAGAATCAACGAAATATTACTGGCATGTTCGCGCTCACGATGCAGAAGGCAATATTAGCACCTGGTCAATTCGTTGGGACTTTACTACATTTGGTCCTCTTGCTGAACCAGTATTAATAGCTCCT
>DAIOVK010000481.1:0-2981 GCA_036759045.1 Kapaibacterium sp. (SeqCode)
GTCAAGGTTTATTCTTGTTACAAATATATAATTCCTACGGAATAAATTTTCAAGACACTGTTCCTTTTTTACTCCCTTTTATACAAGAACTAATATTTGTGTATAATCATTAGTTCAAGAGGGGAATGCTTAAGGTGGGTTATTATTAAAAACTAATAACTAATGACCTCTAAGAACGATTTTTAAGATGGATTCTGACATCAGCCAGAACGACAGCACAAAGTTATTATAAGAACTCTGCTTACTAAATTCCATTTAATTCTTTTTGCTGAAACCTCTTGTTCATTTAACAATCCTTTATATTCCATTTTAAATACGTAATGAAATCAATTTAGTTCAAAAAATTAATTATAAAACAACGATATCAGAACATTTCAAAAAAGCAATTTACCTAAAAAAATTACAAAAAAAAATTGAAATTAATTTTAGATATGCAACACTTTTGTTGAGTAGGGAGAAAAAATTCAGAATGATTTTCTGACTTTCAGGATAAAAATGTCCTAACTTTTAACAATGGGTTGCAACCCCTTGTTAAGAGTAATCAACCATCGGGTTAACCCGATGGTTGTTCTTTAAAAAAGACGTTTACTTTTGGTGAAATGAACGATTTTATAAGTCTTAACTATTAACAAGTGGTTTCAACCCCTTGTTAAGAGTAATCAACCATCGGGTTAACCCGATGGTTGTTCTTTTTAGAAAATATGTTTTATTCAATTCTAAAATTTGTTTTTTTTCTTATCTTTTTTGTAGTTTTTTAGCATTTTACCAAATTCCTTATCTTTTTGCCTTCTTCTAAAAGCAGATGCTTCAAAATGCTCTTTTTCTTTCAGCATTTTCAAGTAATTCTGATAAGAAAGTTCATCTATTTCACCATTTTCGAGTGCTTCTATTACAGCACAGCCGATTTCACTTGTGTGAGTGCAGTCTTTATATTTGCACTTATGAGCTAATTTCAAAATAGGGTCGAAAGTAATTTCTAACCCTTTCCCAGAATCGGCAATTCCAACTTCACGCATTCCGGGATTATCAATAAGTATGGCACCATTGTCAATAATGAACAACTCTCTATGGCTTGTAATGTGCCGTCCCTTATTAGTGCTTTTGCTAATCTCGTCTGTTCGCATTTTGCTATTACCTGAAAGATTATTCAGCAAACTTGATTTTCCAACTCCAGAAGAACCAAGCAGACAATAAGTCTTGCCTTTCCTCATAAAATTAATAATTTCAGAATAACCAAATTTGCTTTCATTGCTGATCGCAAAAATTGGAATATCATTTATACGAGAACTAATCATTTGCTTTAGTTCATCTATCATCGTTTCTTCAATTAAATCAACTTTGCTTATAACGATAATTGGTTTAACTTTAGATGAATTGCAAATTGTCAAATATCTTTCAAGCCGATTTATATTAAAATCCTGAGTCGCTGCCTGAACTAAGAACGCATAATCAATATTAGCAGCAATAACCTGAATTTCGCCAGATTGCCCAACGGCTTTTCTTTTTATAATCGAAAATCTTGGCAAAATCTTATGTATAATTGCTAAATTATCGTAGGTTGCAAGAGCAACCCAATCACCTACTGCGGGGAAATCAATTTTTCCTTTTGCAGTATAACGTAAGTTGCCGGTTATTTCGGCATCAAATTCACCTTTTTCAGTATAAACAACATATCTTTCTTTGTGTTCGGTGATAATTCTTCCAATTTCAAAACCAGTTAATTCATTTTCTATTCTGATTTTTTCTAATTTTTCGCTATATCCAAATTTTTTTAAATTCATTTTTTTTTCTTTTAATAAAATTATATAATTATTTTAATTATTTTTTTTAGCAGTAATAATATGCAATAATTATAGTGTTAATCCGAACCAATGAAATCTTTGATAATTACAAGTCATACCATCAACAAGTTGATAGCATGACTTGATTTTCAAAATGTTATATCAATTAAAACAAAGCTCTTGCTTATTTTGGTTACCAATAACATCTTTACGTCTGTCTGTCATTCTGAACGAAGTGAAGAATCTCAAGTTCTTTGGTATCAATAGCTTGTGAGATTCCTAACTTCGTTTCGGAATGACAGCGTAGAGTTATGTCATTTCCATTAAAATAAAGCACTTGCTTTATTTTGGGGTTCGGAATAACAGAATTTTTACTACACATTATTCTGTTTATATAATTCTATCAACTTTTTTACTTCACGGTCGAAATCAGATTCTATTATTTGGGATTTATTGAATAATTCGTATTCATTAATTGCTTTTTCTTCTCTAATTCAACTTTGGAAGGAGGAGAAAAGAAATTTAACAAAGGGTTGCAACCCCTTGTTAAATAATAATATTTTTACATTATTCAAAAATAATAAATAATAAAAATTACTCAACCATCTTTGCTTTAAATAAGACTGATGTAATTAATTCAATCAACAAGCCATAAATCATTCCCATAATTACTGTTGAGAAAAACATCATTGATTGGGAAAACTCCGGGTTTTCAGGAGCAAGCATAGCACCGAAACCCATCGGCAAACTGAATATTAATCCCATTAATAAACCGTGAATCGACCAGTGTTTACAAGTAAAGCGGCTGATTCCAATAGCAACTCCAATTATTGTTCTTCCAAGAATAATACTTAGAGCTAAGTTAAGCGAAACCTCTGCTCCTCCGCTTGATGCGAATCCGAAGCAGACAAATCCGAATACAATTCCCGATATGGTAGCGATAATTAGTCTTTTTGCTTTCACAAAAACCTCCATTTTAAATGTTATTAATTTGTTGATTTAATTTATCCAAACGCTTAATTTGGGTAGTCTTTTTTAATTTTAGTATAGTAATGTATTTGATTACTTTTTACACTCTGTCATTTCGATACGAAGTGAGGAATCTCACAAGTCATTGTTACCACAAGATGAGATTACCAATGACATCTTTGTCCTAAAACTAATGGAATACAGAACTGCACTAATAAATCTCCACTACCC
>DAIOVK010000482.1:0-1530 GCA_036759045.1 Kapaibacterium sp. (SeqCode)
CTTCACAATGGACTGAAGCTAAGAATTTAACTAATACTACTGAAGTTGACAGAGTTACATGGATTCCAGATTTTATTCCAAATGATTTAACTCTTCCTATTTTAAAAGTTAAAACAATGTCAATTGAAGGCGAAACTGAAAATGAAGCAAGATTCAGACAAATGCACAACCAAGGTGAAGAATACGAACAACACGTATTGATGGGACATTATTCTACTAATTCTGTTGCCGATAATAATAACTCTATTGTAAATAAAGTTGATATTAGTGGAATTTATCCTAATCCTGCAAACGAAAAGGCAAATATTGATTTTACTTTGACTGCAAGTGGCAATATTACTATTGATATTTATAATGTATTCGGTCAATTAGTTGCAAATGTTTATGATAGCTTTATTAATGATGGTTTCAATTCAATAAACATTAATACTAAGGATTTACCAACCGGTGCTTATTTCATTACATTGCGTACTGCTAATGAAAGCGTTACAAAGCAATTGAATGTTATAAGATAATTTTTTGTTTTTAAATATTTTGCTCCTTCTTAACTGCCATTTAAGAAGGAGCAAAAAGATTGATGATGTGTGTGAATTTATAACAGGTATAATCTAATACTGCGATAACTTTATTTGCTTGATCGCAGTTGATATAGCTATACATCTATCTCCGTATGAAAATAGAATAGCTTGTTTAATACCAAAACGAAGAAACTATGAAAAAGTTTCAAAAATAAATAAAAATTTAAATTTTATTTTGAAAGCAGAGAAAATATGAGTACAGATTGAAAGAGCTAATCTCTTCATTCAAAATGAAATAAAAGTTTAGAAAAAGAAACTATAACAAATCAGGGAAAATATAGAAAAATAATATACAGAATGCATACAACGATTTTACAACATAAAGCATATAGAGTAAATATGAAAATCTCTACATTAAATATAGCTATATTAGTTTTATTAATTTGTTTTGTTGTTAGTTCTTCCAAAGCAGAACCAGCTATTCAGTCTAATTCAAATAAAGAAAAGAATGACAAAGAAGAAATTCAGAGAGAATATAATTATGGTCAATATGGGACAGATTTACAAAGAAATACTGTAAGCAATGTCCAGTTCTATATTACAAATTATGGAATATTTGGACATAATGCAAGTCAAAGTGTTGGTGGATTGCATTGGCCCCGCGGCTCTCAAAATCAGTATCTTTATGGAGGTGGAATTTGGTTTGCTGCACAAAAGATGGCTACAGATAATTCTGGAATGAGAAATTATGTTGAATTATCATATAATCCTAATAATGGCAATTCATGGTTTGTTCCCGGCAGAATTGATGAAGGTGATAATGCTATTGAAGAAGTAGAATATTATCAAAAATACAGAACTTATTTTTCAACAGATTTCATAAAATCAAATGGCAATCCCCTAAAAAATTCCGATGGTCCTAACTGGCCTCTCTGGAATATTCAACCTGTAAGTGAGATAAGCACTGATTTCTTTGGTTCTTATGTAAATGATGTTAATCAAAGGAATAGAA
>DAIOVK010000482.1:1630-2979 GCA_036759045.1 Kapaibacterium sp. (SeqCode)
ATAAGCACTGATTTCTTTGGTTCTTATGTAAATGATGTTAATCAAAGGAATAGAAATTCTTATCCTCAAGGTCCAGTATTCTTTTCTGAAGAAGACATAGTTTCTGTTTTTAAAGATACACAAATAGATAGATACGATAGCTCATCAATAATGTCTGCTTATGGCTATCCATTACATTTGCAATATGAACATACTATTTACACATGGTCTTCAGATGATTTAAAAGATATAGTTCTTCTCAAATATAATATTATTAATTTTAGCAAAGATACTTTAAAAAACTGCTGGATTGCTCCTGTCTTAGACCCAGATATTGCTTTGACGTCAAATTCAAGTGCAGGTGCTCGAAACGATAGAATCAGATATTATAATGAAGAAGATTCCTTAAACTTAGCAGTAGCTTGGTCTGAACACCCTCAAACTAACGAAAAAGGTAAAGGTTTTGGATATCTTGGAGTTACTTTAATTGAAACTCCGGCAGTTGATGAAAATGGTTTTTTAAGAAAAGATAAAGCATATTATCCTAAAAATGCACAACTTGGTTTAAAAACTTATCGTAACTGGAGCATTTCTCAGGATTTATCATCTGATGATGAAAGATATTATTTTATTTCTGCCGGAATAAAGGACGCTGAAAGCGAAAGTCCCGGAGATATTAGATTGGTAATGGCATCTGGACCTTTCAATATGCTTCCGGGTGATACTGTAAAAATAGTATATGCCTTAGTTTTTTCTCTACCTTTTGTTCAGTTGGAAGCTGATGGCACAGCAGCGGATTTAGCAGATTTAGTTAGGAAAACAAAGCTAATTAGAAATTATTATCAAAATACTGTTACTGGTATTGAAGAAGAATCACAAAGTTTTACAAATGTATTATCAATAAAGAGCATTTTTCCTAATCCTGCCAATGATTTTTGTAAAATAGAATATTATTTGCCAAAAGTAGAAAATGTAAATATAGAAATAACAAATATATACGGAATGTCTGTTTTAGACATATCGAATGAAACAGTTCAAAATGGACTGAATTCATTAGAAATTAATACAAAGAGTTTATCTTCTGGAGCATATTTTGTAACGCTACGAACTGCGACTGAACATATATCGAAATTAATAAATATAATTAAATAACAATAATTCTTAATAAACAACAATCGGAGTTATTATGATTCGTAAAATTATGTTACTATTATTGATGGTTCTGATAGCAACCCCATTCACAATGAATGCTGCTATCTTCGGAACATTAAAAGGAAAAGTAACAGATAAGAAAAGCGGACAGCCGGTTCCGGCGGCTACAGTACTAATTACAGGGACCAAGCTTGGCGGTTATGCCAACAATGATGGTC
>DAIOVK010000483.1:0-2966 GCA_036759045.1 Kapaibacterium sp. (SeqCode)
TCCTACATCTTCGATATGTAGGACATCTTGCTAAAATACTTTCGCAAATTCAGAAAACTTTACCTAACTCACTTTTCTTATTCCCCTCTCAAGCTAACGATTATACACATCTTTAATACTTGCTGCTATTCTACTTATCCCGTAGGGATAAAATATTTGTAACAATGCTTTTTTTGTGTATTTTTTATTCCGTAGGAATTAAATATTAGAGTGCTTCTTTTATATATAATCCCTACGGGATAAGCACAGGAAAGGATTTCACTTGTTACAAATATTTAATTCCTACGGAATAAATTTCTAAGGAACTATCCCATTTTATACTTGTTATTATAAGAACTAATATTTGTGTATAATCGTTAGCCCAACAAGGAGGGGTAAGGGGAGGTGTTAAAATATCATAATTTAAAAATTGTTATTGTTTATATTTATAATTGTATAAATAAAATAAAATTATCATGCTAAATATATTATTAATTATTTACTTATCTCTTTGAAATTACTCTCAAGAGAGGAATGTGTAAGGTAAGTAAGTCAAAATTTTACAGATTTTTTATGTGAAAGAACTTTTATTGCTATTATTATTATAAATCATTATCTTTGTAAATAAGATAGTGGTTAATTTTAAATATTTTAAGGTCTTATTTAGGAAAATATATAAACAGATGCAATTAAAAAAAATATTTAAGTTTTTTTCATCGAAGAGTGTTTTAGGTGCATTATTTTTTGCAATTTCACTGTGGATATACGTAAGTTTATCCACTGAATATGTAATAAATACTGAAGTCCCTCTAATTATTCAATTGCCTAATGACAGGGCTATTGAGGTCCCGCCTCCAGAAACGATTTCCATTGACGTAAAAGGAACCGGCTGGCATCTGTTCAATTTTCTTTTTATTGGCTCGAGTGCAAATTGTTTAATTAATTTAGAGAGAACATCTATCAAAGATAGTATTTATGAAATATCAAGAACAGACATTTTAAAAGGAATGCAACATTTAGTTAATGTCCAGGCAATTGATGCTGTTGTTGAAAATAATAAATTATTTTTAATCACCGGTAAAGCTGGTAACTATCAAATTCCAATAAAATCAAAAGTAAAAATTCATCCCAAAGAAGGATTTATTCTTGTTGGCAATACCGAATTAATACCAGATTCATTAATTATTTCGGGTAACGAAAAAATAACTACTGTTTTTAAAGAATGGAATACAGAAGAAAAAATATTCAATGATGTTTACTTACCTTTTTCCGCTAAAATTAATCTGTCCACACATTTCAGTAATATTGTAAAATTGTCAACAAAAGAAGTTGATATTTCAGCCGATGTCCAACAAGAAGCTTCTATTACTTTTGTAGATATTCCCGTTAGTATAATTGAAGGCAAGCTTCCCAGAAATAGCATTCTTAAGCCAGATATACTGCGAGTTACAGTTAAAGGTGGTATAAATGATATTTCCAATCTTTCTTCAGTTCAAATCAAAGCACAAATACATATCGAACAAATACTGAACGATTCTACTGGTATTGTTGTACCTAATATTATTTTACCAAAAAATTTAAAAGTAGCAAGCATTAATCCACCTTTTCTTTACCACAGAGTTAGAATTTAGCTCATTGGATAAGAGTTGAACTGCAAATGGCTGATACGTTCTTTATAGCCATACTATCAACTTGTTGATAGTATGGCTATGTATTTTTAATAGTTGAAAATCCTCCTTCCCAAGTTAAACTTGGGAAGGAGAAAAATAAAGATTAATATAAAAGAAATACCATAAACTTGTTTATCGTATGACTGAAAAGCACCGTTACCAATGACACTTGTAGTGATGTCATCACGGTTTAAATGAAGCAGTTGCTTTATCAGGGAGTTCGGAATGACACTTTAATTGTATCTATGAATGCAACTTGGTATACGAGGAACAGGAATTCTGAAATTAGGGTTCTAATGGATTGGACATTTCTTTTATTAAAGATATACGAAGACCAAGAGTAAATGATAATGTTTTTAAATCCCAATCGTACTCTTTTGAAATACTTCGAAAATACTGAGAGTAGGAAACTGATTGGGTAAAAAACATATTCCGGGAGATTTTTAAAAAATGTTCTAATGATAGTGAAAATCCGAATGCAAAATTATTTAATGATTTATCTTCTCCTCTTTTTAAATCGCGTCTTCGGGTTGTTTTCCCATCAACAACAAAAACAGATGTTTGTGGATTTAATATTTCTTCATAATATAAAAATTCATTGTTAAAGAAATTGGTGTTAAACCCAACTCCAATTTTTAAAGGACCATTTATTACTCTTGGAAATATTTCATAAGATAATCCGGCAGAAATTGAGTAGATATTAAATGAATAATCGTAGAATTCTTTTGTTGTTACTTTAGTTAGTTCCGGTGAAGTATCATCTCTTGTAAAAAAATAGTTTTCTGCCTGAAAAAAAGATTTACTTTTACTTGCAGACATAGCAATATTACAATGTATTTTATCAGTTATTGAATAATCAGCGGCAAACAAAATAATGGGTGATACTTTCAATTTCGACTTAAAATTTGATGCTTTTTCATCAGCAAATAAAATACTTTCATTAATTGAATGAAAATCGAAATTTGTTCCAGCTTTTACTTCAATAGAAAATATTTCTCTATGCTGTAAGTAAAAATCTTCAGCAAAAAGATTTATTTTAAGGAATAAAAGAATTGGTAATATTAAAATTAAAATTTTCAATTATTCTATTTTCTTTAAATTAAATTACAAATATACTACATTTAGAAAAATTATGTTTATGAATTTGTTAGCTTTCAGCTTTCAGCTGTCGGGTGTTAGCTTTCAGCTTTCAGCTGTCGGCTTTCAGCAGTAAGTTTATTGTGTCTTTAAGTCATTGGTTGTTGGTCATTAGTCATTAGAACTTTTAACAGTCCCCAGTCCCTAATTCCCGACTCCTAATGATTTAATAATATTAAC
>DAIOVK010000484.1:0-2961 GCA_036759045.1 Kapaibacterium sp. (SeqCode)
CCCAAGTTGCACTTGGGAAGGAAGATTTATTTTTAAGCTGTGCTTTGCATTTTTTATGAATTAAGAGTTTAAGTATAGCTTTTGTGAAAGTTACATTCCCAAGTGCAACTTGGGAAAGAGTAATAAAGAATTTACTTTTTTATATATAAATAATATAGGTTAAACAATTTTGAATAATCATATTCGTTATACTTTAATGTATTAATTTGAGCAGGATATGCAAGGTCATTTAATAATTAATACAAAAGTAAGTATAAATTTTGGTTTAGATAAAGAATACTATAACGAAGATACTTTATCTGATTGGTTAAAATTTATATAAATTGAAAATCAGTTAAACGGGTTGATTTCGATGAAGAAATTATTGAGTTAGCAGATGAAATCAAAAATGCTGTTTGGCAAAAAGAAAAAGCTATATTGTTAATTAAATGAAAAATTGTTTTATATCCTTCTGAGTATAGATTAGTAATTCATTGAAATACTTATAATTGGTTCTTGTCATTCTGAACCACCAGATAAAAGAAATCTTTTATTGAAATGCAGATGGCATAAATTAATATATACTTATGAAAATATAAAGTCAAAATCCCCCCTACCCCCCTTTTTTAAAGAGGGGAGAATAATTTTCTTTTAATTCCCCCCTTTGAAAAAGGGGGGTAGGGGGGATTTCTTAGTGCTGTTCTGTATTTCATCGTTTTCGTAAAAAAGATGCCATTAGCAACGAAGTGAAGAATCTCAAATTCTGTGGTAATATTGACTTGTGAGATTTCTCACTTCGTATCGAAATGACAATTAACAATTAACAATTATAAAAAAAATCTATGTTTAAAAATAAAAAAAATAAATTTGAAAATCTTAATTATTTAGAATTAACTCCAATAGCAAATTATACTTACGAAAAGAAAGATAGTGGCTTAATCAACGTATTGGTTCCAAGGTTTACAGATAAATTCTTAGGAAAATATTTGCAGCCCCGTTTAAAAAACAAATATATTAAAGCAAACCTTGATGATATTGGAACTGCAACCTGGCTTTTAATAAATGGAAATAATAAAGTACATCAGATTGCAAATGATTTAAACGAGCAATTTGGTGAAAAAATACATCCCGTAAATGAAAGATTAACTCAATTTTTAACACAACTTTATCAGGCAGGTTTTATAACCTTCACTGAGATTAAGAAAGGATAAATTATGGCACAAGCATTAGCTGGTATTCAGCCGGAAAAAGTATGGCACTATTTTGAAGAAATATGCAAAATTCCACATCCCTCGAAAAAAGAAGAGAAGTTAGCCGCTTATATTATTAACTGGGCAAAAGGAAAGAACTTCGGCGTTAAAACCGATAAACTTGGTAATATTTGCGTTAGCAAACCCGCGACTCCCGGTATGGAAGACAGAAAACCAATAATAATTCAAGGTCATATTGATATGGTCTGCGAAAAAAATGCAGATGTTGAATTTGATTTCGATAAGGACTCAATCCAATGCTATATTGATGGCGACTGGGTAAAAGCAAAAGGGACCACGCTCGGAGCAGATAATGGTATCGGCGTTGCTATGGGTATGGCTATTTTAGATTCTACCAATATTCCACATCCAGCAATGGAGTTACTTTGCACTTTAGACGAAGAAACCGGTCTTACCGGTGCTATTCAGCTCGGAACTGACTTGCTCAAAGGAAAAATACTCATTAATTTAGATTCTGAAGAAGATGGCACTTTTACAATTGGCTGCGCAGGCGGAATCAACACTTCTGCTAAATTGAAATATGATGCTACAAGTCCAGCAGCAGATACTACTGGCTATCAGTTAGTAGTTAAAGGTTTGCGTGGCGGTCACTCCGGTATCGAAATTCACGATGGACGAGCAAATGCTGCACGTCTTTTAAACAGAGTTCTTTATGAATTAGGCAAGAAATTTGATTTTCAGTTAAGTTCTTTCAACAGCGGTTCGAAGCATAATGCAATACCACGCGAAGCTTTTGCTGTTATTGCACTTCCCAAAAAAGATGAAGAAAAATTCAATGCAGAAATCAAGCATTTCGCTGATATATTAAAAAGTGAATATTTGACAAAAGAACCAAACATTTCTTTTGCTGCTGCTGCTTGCGAATTGCCAAAAAAAGTAATGACAAAGCAGATGCAAACAAATGTAATTAAATCATTTTATGCAATGCCCCACGGCGTTGTCCGTATGAGTCCAGATATGCCCGGCTTGGTTCAAACTTCAACCAACTTTGCCGTTGTAGAAACTCATGATGATAAAATTTTCGTTTTAACCAGCCAAAGAAGTTCAGTCGAAACAGAAAAACAGGACGTTGCAAACAAAGTCCGTATTGCTCTTGAATTAGGTGGTTTTGAAGTTACTGCAAGTGATGGCTATCCAGCATGGCAGCCAAATATTAATTCGCCTATTCTCAAAACAGCTACCGAAGTATTTAAAAACATTTTCGGTAAAGAAGCACATATTGAATCTATCCACGCCGGACTTGAAACCGGTTTAATAGGTGAAAAATATCCCGGTATGGATATGCTTTCATTCGGTCCAAACCTTAAAGACGTCCATTCGCCAGATGAAAAAGTTCAAATTTCAACTACTCAAAATTGCTGGAAACTTCTATTGGAAATTTTAAAGAATATTCCAAAGAACTAATTTTAACTATAATTTATTACTTTCTTATAGTTTCCTTAAATTTAAGAAAGTTTAAAAGTCAGATGTCCTACATATTCAAAATGTAGGACATCTTTGTTTTATACCGAACCGACATCAAAAGATATAATATTGAGATTGTTATTATGAACCTCAGTATAAAGCAAGTGCTTCATATAAAGTGAGATGATGTAATTCTTATCAAATTTTTGTGTGAAAGAAATTGTAAAATAAGCTAATAAGGTTTATTGATTTTTGGTGCTTATTTGCTACTAAGGTTTTCAAAATAAAATAAGGTTTTAAATTTTTT
>DAIOVK010000485.1:0-2954 GCA_036759045.1 Kapaibacterium sp. (SeqCode)
TGATTGGTGATTAATGGAGTATCTGCTTGATGAAAGAGAATTAGGAATTAGGAATTAGGAATTGGGAATAACTATTAACGAACAATAATTAACAATTAACAATTAACAATTAACAATTAATAATTAATAATTAACAATTAATAATTAAATAATGGCAGATAGCGTAGAAAAAATAATAAAATCAAAGAAATACCCACAAATATTATTACTTTTTGGAGAAGAAGAATTTTTATTGGAAGAAGCTTTTAAAAATATAGTAAAACAATCTTCTATTGATATTTCTTCAGAGTATGACACAGAAATCCTTGATGCAGAGAATATCAGTTATGAACAAATTGTAGAAAAATGCAATACCTATCCATTTGTTAGCGAAAAACGAGTTGTAGCCGTAAAGCAATTTCAACTTTTATTTTCAACAAAACAAACCAAGAAAAAAACAAACGATAGTAAGATGTTCTCAAATTATATTTCTTCACCATCAGATTCTACATTTTTAGTATTATCTGCTTCTTTACCTCAGTTCGATGGAATTACAGCAGCACAAAAAGCAAAGGCAAATCAAAAATATGAAAAAATGATTAGCGATGCTGCTTTCCCTTATAATGAAATCCTAACTAATCACTCTTGGATTGAATACCCCAAAGTTAAGGAACAATACTTTGGAGCTTGGGTAAAAAGCCGTGTAAATTCTTTCGGAAAAGAAATAAGAGAAGATGCCAGTGAATTCTTAGTTGCACAAACAAATCAATCTTTACGCGATTTAAGCAATGAAGTAGATAAGTTAATAGCTTTCATTGATGAGCGTGAAAGAGTAACTCTTGACGATATAGCTGCTGTTACTGGTAGCTCAAGGAAATACAATGTATTTGAATTTCAAAAGCAGGTTGCCAAAAGGAATTTAAAGAAAGCCGCTATGATTCTTGAGAAAATGCAAAAAAATGAGCAACAGGAAATACTTATAGTGTCTATCTTAACTAAATTCTTCATTACTCTTTTCAAATTAATTGAAAAGACCAATGCCGGCAATAACTATCAAATAGCTGAGCAAGTTGGCATTAGCTCATATTTTCTTAAAGAATATTTAGATTCACTAAAACTTTACTCAGCTTCAGATATAGAACACGCCTTCTTCTACTTAATTGAAGCAGATGAGATGCTAAAATCTTCATCAACAGACAGGATGTATATTCTTCAAAAAATGCTCGTAAAAATTATGGGAAACTAATATATGCACGAAAATATTCAAGGTCCTGAAAGAGCAATAGCTATTGCTGTTGGGAAAAAATCTTCTAATCGCACAACCGCATTTGAGCAACTTGATGAGTTAGAATATTTAGCAAATACTGCCGGCGCTGAAGTTGTTGAAAAAATTTATCAGGAACTTGACTCACCTAATCCTGCTACTGCAATTGGTAAGGGTAAAGTTGATGAAGTAAAGCAGCTTATTGAAGACGAAAAAATTCAACTTGTTATATTTGACGATGAGCTTACTCCATCTCAGATTAAAAATCTCGAAAATGAGTTAAAAGTTAAGATTATGGATAGGTCATCGCTTATCCTCGATATTTTCTCAAAACATGCAAAAACAAATGAAGCAAAAACTCAAGTCGAACTCGCTCAATACCAATATCTTCTTCCACGCCTTTCAAGAATGTGGACACACCTTTCCAAGCAATTCGGGGGTGTAGGGACAAAAGGACCCGGCGAAACTCAAATAGAAACTGACAGGCGGGCAATCCGCAATAAAATTAAACTGCTTAAAGAAAAATTAGAAGATATTTCTGTTCAAAGGCATGAACAACAAAAAAAACGAGTTGATTTTCCAAGATTTGCTTTGGTTGGCTATACTAACGCTGGCAAATCTTCTATAATGAACCTGATTACAAAAGCAGACGTGCTTGTAGAAAATAAACTCTTTGCTACTTTAGATACTACTGTCCGCTCCTACCGTTTTGAAAGCGGGAAAAAAATCCTTATTTCCGATACTGTCGGTTTTATTCGTAAACTGCCTGCTCACCTTGTCGCATCATTTAGAAGCACACTTGCTGAAGCTGTCGATTCCGATGTATTGCTACACGTTGTTGACGTTTCACACCCGCAATATCACGAGCATATTGCAACTGTTAATGAAACACTTGAACAGCTAAAAATTGCCCAAAAAGATACCATCCTCATTCTCAATAAAATTGACCTGCTTGAAGATGTTTCTGTTGTAAAATCCTTAGAAATGGAATATCCAAATTCAATCGCTGTTTCTGCAAAAAGAGGAATAAATATAAGCAAACTTCTTGAAAAAATGGAAAGTAAGATAAGTGATAAGTGATAAGTGATAAGTGATAAGTGATAAATGATAATAACTAAATAACTAAATAACTTCATAACTCCTGACTCCTCGTAGTTTCTTTTTTCGCAGTCTTGTCATTCCGAGCGCAGCGAGGAATCTCACAAGTCATTGTTAACACAGAATTTGAGATTCTTCACTTCGTTCAGAATGACATCTTTACTAGTCATTCTGGCGTATGCCAGAATCCATATTGCTTTTTAGTCATTAGTCATTGGTAATTCGTTGTTAGTAAGAATACTAATGACTAATAACAAATGTCTAATGACCTATAAAAACAATTTTTAAGATGGATTCTGACATTCGTCAGAATGACACCTTTTCTGATAATTTGCTCAATTGTTATTTAGAAGGCAATTTTCCTAAATCCTTTATTTTTGTTATGGAGTCAGTGTCTCTCAATTTATCTTTTAATACTTATCATTAATCATTTAGCTTAAAAAGCTTTCTATAGTCAAACTGCCAGCCGAAGCTAATTGATATTGATTGCTTTGCAGCAATTTGACTACCATTGAAATGGCGATATACTGGAATGTCGTATAAGGCAGCAAGGTAAAAATCAGAAAAAGAATATACAATTTGCGGAGCAACGGTCACCACGAAAAAACCAGTG
>DAIOVK010000486.1:0-2944 GCA_036759045.1 Kapaibacterium sp. (SeqCode)
GTCATTGTTACCACAGAGTTTGAGATTCTTCACTTCGTTCAGAATGACAGACAAAAGTAAAGATGTCATTACTAAGCATTAATTTTCAAGTTATTAGAACATTGCTATTAAATAAAGTTAAAATATTCACCTGAAAGAAACGTTAAATTTTATTTATATAGAAAAAAATAATTAAATAATTTTATTTGAGGGCAAAAATGAAAAAAACATTAATTATTGCATTAATTGCAATTAGCTTTATTCTCTCTGCTTGCAGCAGCGCAAAAGAAACTTCTAAGGATGAATTAACGATGATTAAGACGGCAAGTGGATTGCAGTATGGTGATATTCTTTTAGGTAAAGGAGAACTAGTGAAATCCGGACAAAAGCTAACAGTGCATTATGTCGGAACATTCCTTGACGGCACAAAATTCGATAGTTCACGCGATAGGAACCAGCCATTTATTTTTACTATTGGAAACGGGCAGGTTATTAAGGGCTGGGAAGAAGGAATTATGGGAATGAGAGTTGGTGGAAAACGCAAACTTATTATCCCTCCTGATTTGGGTTATGGTAAAGGTGGTTCTGGCGATATTCCAGCAAATTCTACTTTAGTTTTTGAAGTCGAACTTCTTGATGCAAAATAACTATGAAAACAAACTCAATTGTTTTAATAGAGCCAAAAGTTCATTTAAACTTTTATCCTTTTTCAGTTTTGCACACAGTTTTTGAATTAAGATGTGGTGTTTTCCGATTATTCGAAAAAATAGTGAATCTCTTTCCTAATTCAAATATTTCTTTCTTATCGGAAAGGCCGGAACATTTAAATTGCTTTTTAGAAAAATTCAATCTTAAAAATCCTCTTCCAAATAAAAATAATGTTCTTTTTTTATTAGCTAATGTTCTTCCAACCACTTGCTTTTTTAAAGAACTTGAAGAAAAGTATGATGAATTTTTAAAGAATATAGAAAATAAGAAAAATATTGTTTGTTTTACCAGAAATAATTTACCGATTGCTTACTTTTTTCCAGAACTTGATTATAATTTTATAAATAATAATTCAATCAATAATTTAGAAACTCTTTCATTTCCAAATATTGAAATAAATGCAGCAAAAATATTGGACTATATTTGGGATGCAATTGAATACAACGGTTCAGCAATTGAAGATGATTTCCAGTATTTCCGAGCAGATTATTTAAAACAAAATAAAAATACTACTTTTTTAAACAGAGAGAATATTTTTATTTCTGAAACCGCAGACATAATGCCGGGGACAGTATTAGATGCAAGCAATGGAGTAATTATTATTGATGATAACGTCAAAATAATGCCAAATTCTGTAATTATAGGACCTTGCTTCATTGGGAAAAATTCAACAATAAAAGTAGCTGCTAAGATTTACGAAAAAACTTCTATTGGTGAATTTTGTAAAGTAGGCGGCGAAGTAGAAAATTCAATAATTCAATCCTACTCAAACAAGCAGCACGATGGCTTCCTCGGACATTCATTCATTAGTGAGTGGGTCAATCTCGGAGCCGACACCAATACATCTGATTTAAAGAACAATTATGGTGAAATAAAAATTAATATTGGTAAGGATTCAATTAAAACCGGCAGAATGTTCCTTGGGCTTTTATGCGGCGACCATACAAAATCTGCCATAAATACTAGTTTTACAACCGGCACAGCAGCAGGAATATGCAGCATTTTATTCCATTCTGGTTTCCTTCCAAGTTATATTCCTTCTTTCACTTGGGGAGGCAATGCTGAAAACTCAGTTCTTCATCAAATTGAAAGAGCAGTTGAACTAGCAAAAGTTGTAATGGCAAGACGAAACAGACTTCTAAGCAAGGGAGAAGAACTCTTAATTAGAAACGAATTTGAAGGATTGTCTGATTAAATCTATTTTTAATAACTTTAGCAAAGTTCAAGAAACTTGTGCTAAAGTAATATTGAAGATATACGAGCAGCAAGTTGTTCACTTGACAAGAATATAGATGTCATGAGAACAACTTGTTGCTCGTATGACTTTAAAAAACTCCTTCCCAAGTTCAACTTGGGAAGGAGTAAAATGCGGGCATTTCTTCTACTCTCATTTCGACAAGCTCAATGCCCTATAATATTAATCTAATAACCAATTAACAATTAACAATTATTTAGTCCGTTTTTTCCAATAAAAGAAAATAGCGACAAATCCAAGAAGTAAAGTCAAAATGTTAGCACTTAAACTTAATGTTTTTCCCAGTTCAAAATTATCTGAATGATATTTGAATTCTACATTGTGTTTTCCTTTAGGAACAACAACGCCACGGAAAGCGTAATTTGACTTAATAATTTCAGTTTCCTTGCCATCAATAAATGCTTTCCAACCGGGTTTATAATATATTTCACTCATAAAAAGAAAGTTATTGCCAGTTGCGTTTGCTTCTATTTTTATATATTCATTTTTCTTTTCTAAAATATTTACATAAGCGGCTTCACTCAAACTATCTTCGACCAATGTATCAACAGCAATGCTTAACTGGTTTTCCACATACACTTTATTTCGAGGATTAAAATTACCTTCTTTCAAATTTTCCAATATTTTAATTGGTTCGGCAACTTCAATAGAATCGACGAAAAATGCACGTGGCAGTGCTTCTGGATTTGGAAATACCTGTGGAGTTTGCTGTCCGCTTTGCTCGTCTTTTTGTGGAGCTACAATATATTTCACGTTCATCAAATTCCAAAGGAATGGATTGTATAATATTGAAGTAGAACCTTCGTAACCCTTTTGATTTGCTAAATCCATCAAATCCTGATAAACGCGGAGTTTTGCAGAATGGTAGCCGTTAATATTTTCAAGTTCAAAAAAAGATGCAATGTTTGAATGTTCTGAGGCAAAATCTGCTATTCTGAAAATGCTTGTGTCTTTTTGCATTGGAGCAAAAACCTGCTCATATTTTCTAAAAACCTCGTCATT
>DAIOVK010000487.1:0-2943 GCA_036759045.1 Kapaibacterium sp. (SeqCode)
TGTATTTAGTAGAACAACTGCAAATCGAAGGACTCGACTTCATCTTCAAAGGAGGCACTTCATTAATCCTGCATTTCGATGATTTCAATAGATATTCCATTGATATTGATATCATAACTTTAGAATCAAAAGATAAAATTGGGTTTGTACTCGAAAAAATTTGCCAAAAAGAAATATTCACAACATTTAGCACGCAAAACAGAAAATCAAAATTTGAGAAAATCCCCAAAGAGCATTATAAAATTCAATTCAACTCAAATTTTAACAATTCGCCATCTTTCATATTACTTGATGTATTATTTGAAGAGAATTCCTATCCCGCCGTTATTCAATTACCCGTAAAATCAAAGTGGTTGGATGTTTCAGAACCGTTCTATCCAATCAATGTTCCCAGCATTGAATCAATAATTGGAGATAAATTAACTGCATTTGCACCAAATACAACAGGTATAATGTATGGTGCAGGTAAAGAACTCGAAATAGTTAAACAACTTCACGATTTAGGTTACTTATTCGATTTTATTAAAAATTGGCAAGTAGTAAAGGAATCATTTATGGAAACAGTTTCCAAAGAAATAGAATATCGTAATTTGGAAGGAGATTTTGAAATTGTTCTAAATGATATTATCAGTACTTCGCTTATGATAGCAAAGCGCGAAAATAATAAAATTGAGCCAGATATTTCCAACTTCAATGAAATTAAAAGAGGATTACAGTCTTTCAGAAGTTATACCATTAAAAAAGTTTTTAGGATTGAAGACGCTATCCTGGCTTCTGCAAAATGCTCATTAATGGCTTCAATGATATTAACAAACTCAACTAATATTGAGTATATTTCAGGTAAAAACAATATTGAGATTATCGAAAATATTGAATATAATTATTTGAATAAGCTACTTAAAACAAATAAACTTGCATTCCTTTATTTCAATAAGTCATTAAAATTGTTGCATAAAATATAATCCTTTTTATTAAATACCTTAGTAGCAAATAAACAATTGATTTTACTTCCTTATTCTTATTCATTAAATTAGAATTTTTTTCTGATAATAAGCAAAGTCAGAAGGAACTTATGACTTTAGGAAAATATTCAATTTTACTTTTCGTTTTAAAAAAATGATATATTATTATCTAATTTATATCAAAATATTTTTATATTGTGTATATTTTTGTATCAAAAAAGTATATGAAATAATGACAAAATTAACCGAGCTATTCAAAGAGTTCTTTAAAAGCGAAAAAACAGGTGGATTGCTGCTTATCGTTTGCACTGTTATTTCTTTGCTACTTGCTAATTCTTCAATTAATGAGAGTTATCTTTCATTCTGGCAGATTAATTTGGGTGGATATACCGTGCTGCAATGGATTAATGATGGACTGATGACGATTTTCTTCTTGCTTATTGGATTAGAATTAGAGCGTGAAATTTATAAAGGTGAGCTATCAAAAATAAAAGATGCATTATTCCCAATTTTCGGAGCAATTGGTGGAATGTTGATTCCAGCAATGTTCTATATGTTTTTCAATTTCGGAGAAGCCACTCAATCAGGTTTTGGAATACCTATGGCAACTGATATTGCCTTTGCTATTGGATTGCTTTCATTGCTGGGAAGTCGTGTTCCAAGCTCTCTTAAAGTATTTCTAACTGCGTTGGCTGTTATTGATGATTTAGGTGCTATTATCATTATTGCGATTTTTTATTCAAAGGAATTGATTTTGTCAAATCTTTTTATTTCATTGGGAATATTCGGAGTTTTACTAATCTTAAACCGGCTAAAGGTAAAAAATCTTATTCCCTATTTGCTCGGTGGTATTGCAATGTGGTTTTTTATGCACAACTCTGGCGTTCATGCTACAATAACAGGGGTTCTGTTAGCTTTTGCAATTCCTTTTGGAGATGGTGAAAAAAAGTCTTCTTCATACACTTTACAGCACATTTTACACACACCTGTTGCGTTTATCATTCTTCCTTTATTTGCACTCGCAAACACTGCAATTAGTTTAAATTCCGGGATTATTGAGATTTTTACTCAAAATTATGGTTTAGGTATTGCTTTGGGACTAATCCTTGGTAAGCCATTAGGTATTTTTCTTTTATCATATTTTTCAGTGATAATTGGTCTTTGCAAACTTCCTGAAGAACTAAACTGGAAAGCAATCATCGGTGTTGGCTTTTTAGCCGGAATCGGCTTTACTATGTCAATATTCATTACATTGCTTGCTTTTGATTCTTCAACAATAATAGATAATGCCAAATTCGTTATTTTACTTTCTTCATTAGTTGCTGGCACTATTGGGCTTATAAGCTTGTCATTAACATTAAAAAGGGAAAAAGTATAGATTCGTTACTCTTGATTTCACAATGAACAGCTTACAGCAATTAGCAATCGACTTTTTGAGCATTGGTCAATAGCCATTAGTTTGTAACTACTAATGACTAATGAAATAACAAATGACTTATGGTAACGCTCTTTTAAAATAAGAGTTTTCATTTGATAAACTGCGAAATAAAAGACTACGAGGGGTAAGCGGCAGGGCTGATAAGTTCTTTTTTATACCACAATTCTATTTCCCCTCTTGAGAGTAATGTCACTTGAATAGAGGAAAATAATAAAGAACGGGGATAAATTATTTACTTAGACATAATTAAAATAAAATAATTTTATCTGTCATTTCGAAACGAAGTGAGAAATCTCAAGTTTCGTGTTAGCAACGACTTGTGAGATTCCTCACTTCGTTGCCAATGACATCTTTACATTTGTCTGTCATTCTGAACGAAGTGAAGAATCCAGAGAGTAGTGGTTAAAAAAATTTTCTGGATTCTTCGCTGCGCTCAGAATGACAGTGTTAAGTTATACTATTACTCCCCAAAACTTTGTTTTTTTAGCAAAATTTTAACTATTACTTTCCCAAATTCACAATTCCATTACAAGATTTTAATAA
>DAIOVK010000488.1:0-2943 GCA_036759045.1 Kapaibacterium sp. (SeqCode)
ATAGACTTAATAGATATAGTATTGAAATATTTTGTAGCGATGTCATTGGCAACTTCAAAATGAATTAAGAACTTCATTTTAGGGTTCAGAATGACAAAATAAACTATTTTTTTACTCCCCATACATCAGTTTATATAAGTAAAATAATCTTCTTCAGAATCAACGTGAATTTGAAGTACTCCAGCCCTAACAAGTTGCACTAAAATACGTTCAGCGCGTCTTTTGGAAATATTTACCAGACAGGCAAAATCTTTGACTGTTGCTCTTTCGTAGTTTTCAAGGTAATTGAAAAGTCGCTTTTCTCTATCACCAATACTAATTGTTATTGGTTTTGAATTAATATTTTGACCTGCAAGCACTTTCGTAAATTCACTGCTTGCAATAACGCACTTCGCTCCTACTCTTATGTATGTTACGCTTTTAGAATTTTTGTCATCTGGGTCTGATTTTATTTTATGAGGTCTAAGATTACTTTTTTCTATAAATATAGCAATAATATCTAACTTAAAAATATGAATAATTTCAATTTTAGGTTCAATTGGAGGAACGATATAAAACTCACAAATTTTTTTGATTTCATTAACATCGGCTTTTTCGCTTTCTACTCCAACAACAGTTCCGTCGTCATCAACACCAAGAAAAAGCCATCCGCCAATAGTGTTTGCAAAAGCAGCAATTTCTTTAGCAATCTTAACTTCAGTTGAAATTTTTCTTTTGAATTCTACTGTTGAACTTTCTCCACCGCTTATTATTTCCAATATTTCTTTGGGGTGCATATCAAAAAATATTTGTGTTTTTACTATATTTTTATTAAATAGTCTTTTTTTTAATGACGTATTTCTTGCAACTTAATTTAGAAAAAAATGTTTTATTTAATAAATGGTATCAAAATGAAAAAATCAATAATCTACTCAGCATTACTAATTGTCTTTCTTGCTACTAATTTGTTCTCACAGGAGTGGAACAAAATTGAAGGTCTTTCTAACTATATCAACACAATTTATCAGATTAAAAGCGACCCTGCGAAGTTTTATGTTGCTTCAAATTCAATTGAAACAGACTATTCTGCTCTAAATATTACTTTTCCAATAGTTGGAAATGGAATGTTAATTAGCAGTGATAGTGGAAATACCTTTTCAAATTTGCAACTTGACGAGTATGCTGTGTATAATATTTTTGAAGTAGAAGCTACTGCTGGATTAATTCTAGCATCAGCCCGAAAGCTAAATAACGGTGGAATCGCTTATTCTTTAGATAGCGGTGGAAGCTGGTTCGGTATTCCAATGATGTGTCCTGGAAGCCGGCAGATTATGAAAATTGTTCAGGATAAAAATAATCCTTCAGTCTTTTATGCTGCTGCTTTAAACACAAGTAATGGAGTAATAAAAACAGAAAATAATTTTGAGAACTGCACTGAATTAACAAATTTAAAGTTTCAGGCACGTGATATCTCGGTTTCAAGTTTCAATGGATATATTTATGTTGCTGCAGATAATGGCAACATATCTCCCTTTTCGAGTGGAGTATATCGCTCAACCGATGGCGGTGCTAACTGGACAAAAGATTCTTCCGGATTAATTGGAAAAAGAATTAATTGCATCTTAGCTTCAAAAGAAAAAGAAAATCTAATTTATTGTGGAGCTGATTCAATTACCGGTGCTGGTGATGTTTTCGGCTCTGGAATTTATAAATCAGAAGATTTTGGCAAAACATGGCTGTTAGTTACTGCAAACAATCAAAATGTTTTTTCAATTGTAGAGCATCCTTCTGTTCCGGGGTATTATGCTGCTGCATGCGGTAGAGCAGGTGTATATATAAAAGGAAAAAACAATTTACAATGGGAAAGACATAGCAGCGGACTTCCAACCGAATTTTCTGTTACTACTGTTACAATACCAAATTGGGAAATTGTTGACCACAGCTTCGTTGTTTTCGCTGGTACTCAAGGCGATGGGCTTTATAAATCAAATAGAATTGTTACCGATGTAAAAAGCACAAATCAGGTTTCAAATGATTTGTATGTTGAAAAAGTTTATCCACAGCCATTTTCCAAACAAATTAATGTTAATTGGAACAATCCAGTTGCTCAAAATGTTACTATTGAAATCCGTAATCAATTAGGAAATATTGTTTTTTCAAATATAAATGTTTTAACATCTGAAGGTCAGCAACAATTCAATTGGGCACCAAATTCTATTTCAAATGGTGTATATTATTTAACAATAAGAACAAACTCGGCAAGCGTTAGTGAAAAGCTTATCTTCGTTGGAGAATAGTTTTATGAAAATTGAATTAAATACGGAACACTCGGCTGAAATGAGTGAATTTATTCAAAAGTATTTGAATTTATACGGAAATGAAGAAACCCGGTGGACTGTTTTTGATGTTAATGAAATGGTTGAATTAGGAAAAAAAATAATTGATTTAATTGAAGGGAATAATCAGAATTAATATTCTAGCTCCTAACCCCATAACGAAAATAAAGGGGTTAGGAGATTTACATTATAAAGGATAATTGCGCAAATTATCGTAAAAAAGTATGTCATTCTGGCGTATGCCTGAACCCATCTTGGTTTTCTCTAAAGAGAATGGACAAAGGAATAATTTAGTCATTAGTTGCTAGTAAAAATACTAATGACTAATGACCTATAAAAACTATTTTTAAGATGGATTCTGACATCCGTCAGAATGACACTTTTACTTATGTCATCTCCATTTAAATAAAGCAGTTCTTTTATCAGGGGGTTCGGAATGACAAAAAAACGATGATGTCATTTTTAAAAAAATGATAAAATCAAAATAAATGAACCATTATTTATCTGATTTAAAATATGTTTACATCTTTTGCTTTCTAGCTTTAATATTGTTACACAAAATATCTTTTGCTTTCATAACTAACAAATCTACCATTAGAGCCATAACTTGCCTGTGTATACATATTGA
>DAIOVK010000489.1:0-2940 GCA_036759045.1 Kapaibacterium sp. (SeqCode)
AAAATCAAAATACAATTTTCTATTAAAATATTTTAAAAATAAGAATTAAGATTCGTGAAGTTTCTTGAAGTGTTACAAATGAACTACTTCGGTTTACTATCATTTAACTGTCTATATTGCAGATGCTTATATAAAATTCATTTTTCTCCTTCCCAAGTTGAACTTGGGAAGGAGGGTTTCTTTTAAAGCTGTGCTTAACATTTTTTAATAAATGATTAGAAAAGCATAGCTTTTGTGAAAGTTACCTTCCCAAGTGCAACTTGGGAAGGAGGAAATGAATATTTATTTATGAATAATACAATTTCCAGTATTAAGTGGCATAGTGTCATTCTGACGAATGTCAGAATCTATCTTTTGTATCGAAAAAAGCAAGATGGATTCTGACATTCGTCAGAATGACACTCTATATATTCATATTATTTATGACACTTCAAATTGGAAATTATATAATACAGGTTACAATTTACTACACTAGAAATTCTTATTAACCA
Organism: Kapaibacterium sp. (SeqCode); assembly: GCA_036759045.1. GTDB lineage: Bacteria > Bacteroidota > Ignavibacteria > Kapaibacteriales > UBA2268 > JAAYJM01. The sequence continues at coordinate 492 of DAIOVK010000489.1, forward strand.
TTCTTTTTATCTTCGTAGGAAAGTGGTTCCCAGTTTAAGCCATCGCAAGGAATATAAGATTTGGTGATATGCTCATCATAGATTTTGCAAAGTTGGCTTGTGGCTTCAAAGTGCTTACAGGAACCGCATAAAGTTTCTTCTTCCACTTTTTTTATACGTTCCTGAAAAATTGTAAATTGTCGAAAAGCAGGGTAAACTGCAAAAAGCCAGACGATAAATGAAATCCACCAGTTCCTTTGCCCTGTTATTTCGATGATTAAAAAGCTAACAACTACAATGATTGCAGAGCGAAGCAATATTCCCCAAACAATAGAACCAGTAGTAACAATCGGCTGTTGTGAACCCTCTTCATCTGCTTCTGTTCCTTCCCGAAACATTAGAACATCTGCAATTTTCTCTATAATTCCCTGCATTGAAAACTTTTATATAAATAATACAATTCAATATTAACAAAAATAAAGAAATAATTAAATCTATCAATTAACTTTTTACCATATTGAAAAATGATAAGTAATTTGTATATTTGAAAACTTTATTTATAATTTTTATACATCATTTATTATTTAATGAGAAATAAATGAGCAAGAGAAAAAGAATAACAATCAAATTAGATTCAATTATTGATTTAAGTGCAAAACTTATTGGACTGCAAAAAGAGGAAAGAGTTTTAAACACTGCGTTGCTTTCAGTAATGGGAAAATTAAAGATTATAAGAGGAATTGTACTTATACCGGACAATAACAATAATTTTAAGCCATTAATTATCAAAGGGAAAGCAAATATCAGCGAAATCCCGTTTTTAATGTTTAATGAGTTCCATACTTTAAAAAAGACAAAAAATATTGAAAAGCAACTGGTTGAATCTGGTTATATGTATTGCCTTCCAATAATTTATCAGGAAAAATTATTGGCAATCATATATTTAGGGGATTCACTCGACCATAAGAACCTACAAAAAGATGAAATCTATTATGCTAAAATTGTAGCTTCAGTAACATCTATTGCATTACAAAACATAAGCAACAGTCAATCACTTATTGAAGCTAAAAATAACGTTGAGCACAGAAATCTCCTTCTAACTTCGATGTTCGAGATGAGTAAAGATTTTAGCACCCTACTTTCAAGGAATCACATCTTGCGAATGCTTTCATATCGTTTGATGGGGCAACTTATGGTGAGCAGATTCCTGATTATTTTAATCAATGACAAATGTAAAAAAGAAGTAATAATCAATCGTTTTGATAAGCCACTTCCGGAATTGGTAATTAATCATTTTTTCCAGTTTAATCAAACAGAATTAATTCAAATCTATGGCAGAGAAGAAATTGATGAAATCTTAGAAAAAATAGATGCAAAAATTGTATCCCCTCTCATTGTTCAGGGAAAAATTAAAGGTGTGCTTGTTGTAGGAAAAAAAATGAGCAATGAAGATTTTACTGATGAGAATCTTCAGTTTATTGAGGTATTAGGCAACACGGCGATGTCTGCATTGGAAAATGAGCGACTTTTTGAGCAGGAACTTGAGAAAAAGCAATTAGAAAAAGAACTGCAGCTTGCCTTAGACATACAAAAGAATTTATTACCAGACAAAAATCCAGAAATTGATAATTTCGACATTGTTGGGTGTAGTTACCCTTCAAGGCATGTAGGAGGGGACTATTTTGATTTTATACCGATTTCAGGCAGTGAACTTTTAATTGCCATAGCAGATGTATCAGGCAAAGGAATGCCGGCCGCTTTACTTATGGCAAATGTTCAAGCTGCTTTAAAAGTGCTTGCTCCTTTGCATTTCAGTTTGAAAGAGCTTGTAGAACGCTTGAATTCCATTGTATATCAAAATACCAGCCCTGATAAATTCGTTACTTTCTTTTGCGGTATATTAAATTTTCACAGCAATAATTTCCATTATCTTAATGCCGGACACAATCCACCAATCCTTCTTAGAAAAAACGGGACAATTGAATATCTTTCAGAAGGTGGAATCATTCTTGGAATCAGCGATAATACTTTTCCTTATACCGAAGGCGATATTGCTTTAAAAAATGATGATTTATTGCTTTTATATACCGATGGGGTTACAGAAGCTTTAAATGCTGAAAAAGAAGAATTTGGAGAAGAAAATCTGATTGATGTAATAAGGAATATCAAGGAATTGAAATCTGAAGAAATCCTTTTAAAAATATCCGAAAAGCTTAAAGAATTTTCTAAGGGTACATCTCAATCTGATGATATAACAATGGTGTCAATAAAAAAAGTAACATAAAAGTTCAAAAATCAGAACTCTAATCGCCTCCTAGTTTTTTATTTCGCAGTTTTATCATTCCGAGCGCAGCGAGGAATCTCATAAGTAATTGTTTTCACTATATTTGAGATTTCTCACTTCGTTTGCCAATCACATCTTTACATTTGTCTGTCATTCTGAACGAAGTGAAGAATCTCAAACTCTGTG
>DAIOVK010000490.1:0-2937 GCA_036759045.1 Kapaibacterium sp. (SeqCode)
TTAAATATTTAATAGCTTTTTTAATATATAATCCCTACGGGATAAGCATAGTCAAGGGTTATTCTTGTTACAAATATATAATTCCTACGGAATATATTTTCAAGATACTGTTTCTTTTTTACTCCCTTTTAAACAAGAACTAATATTTGTGTATAATCGTTAGAGTTGAACTTGGGAAGGTTTTTTATAAGAAGCAAAAGATGGACACCACTTGAAAAAGTGGATCCCATCTTTTTTTACTTTTTCTTTATAAATTGCATTTTTTTGTAGAGACGAAATGCATTGCGTCTCTACAGTGGTTTTTGTGATGTTGTAGAGACAAGGCATGCTGTGTCTCTACAAGTTAAAAAAACTCATTCCCAAGTCCAACTTAGGAAGGAGTTTTAAAAATGAAATTTATTTAATACACAAAAATCTTTCCGTAATCTAAAATTCCATGTTCGTTAGTAACTGTATAATAATAAAAACCTTTATAATTCATAAAATATGTTAAATTAACCACACCAGCATTAATTTTTACGGAATCCAGCAACTTACCTTCTAAATTGTAAAAATTAATCTTTAAAGCAGAATTACTCACTACATTTCCCCTAAAGTGAATTTCGCCAGTTGTAGGATTTGGAAAGCATTTTATTGCAGTATTTGATATGATTGCGTTTTCTTCAACAGTAGTTGGGTCTTCGTAGCAATGCCCTGGAATATTTTCGTCAAGCCATTTAATTCGCAAGCAAATCCAGTATTTCAATGTGTCAAGTTCATCTTTATAAGTAGTTGCAATTCCATTGACTTCAGGAGCAGGACCGCTTACTCCGAGTATAGGCCATTTATGAAAATGCCTTTCCTTAGCATCGTCAAGATAAACCCCCATACTGTCTATATAATTAAATATATAGTTTGTATCAAGTATTGTGCTGCGGTATTTTTCGTAAGTGCAGCGAAGCTGATTTGCAAAAGTAGTATCTTGCAGCATACGGTCAAACCAGCCATTTGAATACAAATCGTTTGGACAGTCATTTAATTTATAAGCCCAGTTAGAACCGTCAACAGCTTCAAAAATGTAGCAGCCCCATATATTTTTCCAAGCCCAATCGAAATCCCAAACAGGTCCTAATTTCAAATTTCCACCTTTTGATGCTTTATCTTTGTGGTAAAACACGCTCTTTTTGTAACCATCTACATTTCTGGCAACTTCGTTTACTATGAAATAATCAATAAAAGATTTAACATCAAGAAATTTTCTATAACCAATAAGAGTATCAGCAAAATATTCGCTGTAAAGTGCGGTTTCTAAACTATCAATATATGATGAAATGTAATCCTTTTGATAAGTAGTAATAACACTTGCATCTGGATATTCATAAATATAATGAACGAAATAATCAGGGTGGTCTGGAGCTGAAAAATTAGATTGGAAGCTATTTTCTTCAGACCAGGGGTTTTGCTTGAGTATATAGCCCCCAGTTAGTTCATCGCCCAAATTGTCTGAAAGCTCCATTTTATCAATATCAACTCTGTTCTTTCCTCTTTTTATTTTCTCAGAAAAAAGGTAAATTCCTCTGTATGAACTATCTTCAAAAACTTCACAAAATTGCATTTTAGGAGTATAATTTCCCATTTCACCAAACATTTTATGTGCAAGAGCATTTCTAAGCAAAGAGCGGTCATTGAAGTTTGAAATTGTTACCCAGTCGCTTTCTTCTGGCATACCAAGCAATGGCACTTCTAAATCGTCAAAAGTTTCGTTCCTTAGTTCAATGCTGTATGGTCTTTGTGGATAGCCGGAAGAAGTTGCTCCACGAATCTCAATACCAATAATACCATCATAAATATTTGCACTATCGGTGTAATGCGTCATTTTGCCATCGACATTGTATTTGATTTGCATCAAACAATTAATTTTATCATCATAAGGAATTTCTTGCCCTAAAGTGTTAATCATAATAATTGGTAAGTTTGTGCTATCCACTTTGACAACGCCCAAATCCTTTACAATTACAGTGAAATCACCTTTGGCACCATCATAACCCCAAACCTGAATGTAAAGCGTTTGTCCGGCTGGCAAATCGTACAGATGAAGCATAGAATAGCTATCGCGTCCTGCATCGTCATCGCACCCGTAGTTACGTATTCCAGTGCATTCGCTGCCAATCCATGCAGCCAGTCCAGTATCGTTTAAACTCCCACTATCTGTTTCGATGATTACATTTCCGGAAATAGGAATAGTAGTTTTAAACCAGATATCTGAATCAATAAAGTTTGCACAACCCGGTTTAATTCCGGAAGAACGCATATTGCTGTTGTCTGCTCTAAAAGCAGTGCCAGTATCAATTTCAATTGCTGTGCAAGGCACATTCCCTTCAAGAATTTCAGAATTGCATACACAAACAGTAGATAATACGTTTCCGGTTTTTGGGTCTGGGCCATCTGCAAAAATAAGGTTCCAACCATTATCATAAAGCTGATAAGAATTTTCACCTTCCCAATCACCTGAAAAATATACTAATTCCAATGTATCGCCATCACTTGCATCGAAAGATGCAAAACTACCAAATCCCTGTGCAGCATAATCTCCGATGTGATTTGAATTTACGAAAACCTGCAAGTATCCCCCGTTCCAGCCATCACCATAGCCATCGTGCATCGTCAAAATAAATTGACAGCTTTCGCTTTTACAAGCAAATGTTTGTAAAAGTCCTATTAAGGATAGAAAAAATAATATTTTGAATTGATTAAATGGAAAAGTGTAAAATTTGTTCATATAGTTTATTGATTTATTAAAAATTAATTTATTCTATAACATTTGAAATACAGATACCAAAATACACAAACATCATCAGCAATCCAACAATTTTCTTCTGATTTTCCAATTATTAAAGAAGTATTTTTTAATCTCTAACTCTCCCAAATTTACGTAATACTTTATTTATTTTTTTAATA
>DAIOVK010000491.1:0-2934 GCA_036759045.1 Kapaibacterium sp. (SeqCode)
ATGGTAACATATTTAACGTTTCCCACTCCAAGAAAATTTATGATAGGCACTTTTGATGGTAAAGTTTTTAAATATGATGAAGATGGTTTTTCAAGCGTTGAAGAAGAGTTAGAAAATATCAATACTTCACAGGTTTTTCCAAACCCAGCATCAAGCAAATTTGAATTTAAAATTAATTTGAATTATCCACAATCATTTAAAATCGAAATTTTCGATATATTGGGCAATTCTGCGTTACCAACTTTAAATTTTTTTTCAGAAGCAGGTGAGTATTCTCATTCTATTGATATTTCAAGTTTACCAAAAGGAATGTATTACATTATTACAAATGCAAACAACCAACGAACAGCAACGAAGCTGATTAAAGTGGAGTAGATTTGAGTTTATTTCTCCTTCCCAAGTTGCACTTGGGAAGGAGAAACCAAGGAATTTAATAAGTCATGCTATCAACTTGTTGTTCGTATGACTTTAATCTCTTCACTTTCGTAAAGTTTCTTAACTTTGTAAAAGTTTATTATTTGTTTTCGAACCCTAATTAGCTGGATACACAAGCAGCGACGGAGAATTTAAATAGAGCCAGTAACCTTCTCCGGGAAGCATATTTTCAATTTTATTGTATCCATAGCCCGGCAAAGCAAGTTGGCCGACTTGATTTTTAATAACACGAATATTACTCCAAATACTATTTAGCGCCTGTTCGGGAGACATTGGAGTTTTTCGAAGATATGCAACTAAATTCCAGCCAGCAGACAGATTAATTTGTGTTGTTTCAGGAACAGCATCTGTTCCATAAATTATTAGTTCGACTGGATTTTGAACATAAACTCTGTATCCCTTCTTATAATCCCAATCTCCAAGTAAATTTACATTGTATTTAGGATAATATAATTGATTATTATTAATCTTAACAACTACCAAATCATCAATTATTGAGTTAAACATAGTATCTAAATTTGGATTAATGGGAATTACAAAACTTGAAATAATGTTCCAGCCGGCATTTAAAGAAATAGTATATGGTTTAGTATTGAAATTCCAAGTTTCTGACCAGGAGCTGATATAATTTTCGTAAGATGCTTTTACTCTCCAATAATATGTTTCGTTATAATTTAAAGTTACTGCTGATGTATAACTTGTATCATAAGTTGGCTTGTTTATAATAAGGTTTGAAAAAGAGTTGTCAGTAGAAACCTCCAAAGTATATTTTATATCATCTCTTAACTTGTTCCATTTAAAAGTTGGAGTAAGATTTTGCAAACTGTAATTTTCCGGACTAATTAGATTGGGAGCAGAAAGCCGAACCAGAAATGCCGGATTAATTTCATAAACCAGTTCATTGCTTGAAAAATCTGTTGCTTCAACTTTAAATGAATAGTAATCCAAAAGAGGTGCTGCTGGAATCGTAGCAGTATATGTATTATTTCCATAATTAAATGTCGCTTCTATTGGCAGCCATTCCTCATCATTAAGATTTTTATAATAAAAGTTAGCTGAATAAACAGCAAAATCATCGCTTATAACACATTCCATATTAATTAAATCTGATGAATTGAAATATGGTTTAACTTTTCCATCAGCAGTAAATAAAAGTTTTTTAATATATGGCGGATTCTTGTCATTTATTGAAGTATTAAATTTTAAAGTAGCTTTGGCTTTTCCGTAGTATTCATATATATTACTACTGTCAAATTCTACTTCCAACTCATAATAACCCGGCATTATGCTCGTATTTTCATAAAAATTATTTAAAAGATTTGGCATAGCAAGAGAATCAACAATATCTCCCCATAAATTCTTTAACTTTAATGTCAGCGTTTTTTCTGAATTATATCCATAAACATCTTGGTATATAGAAGGATAAGATACTATTAAAAAGTTATTTTTATTAAGGACTATACTATTTGACTGATTAGTTGTTCTGCTTTTAAAGATTGGATAAAAATTATTAATTTCAATTGAATCTGCATTATTAGTAAAAGTCATTATTTTGTCTGTTTTACTAAAATCAAGGAAATGGAGTGTATCGTCTATCATTCTAATAACAGGAGAAGCTAAAAATTCAGTTGAAAAATCAGCTAAAAGATTGGTATATGATTTTTGCTTCCAATAAATCGTATTTCCAGCGAAATGATAGTAATTGTTCTTTTCGTAAGGAGGGTTAAAAGAGTTATAAGTATTTGTTGTTACAGCAGTAGCCAGGAAATTGTTTCCTACCCAATCAGAAATAAAGTAATTGCCATTTCTTCCGTTTAAATCGTATTTATGCTTAATCTTTTGTGAATTATTTGGATTAACAAAAATAGTATCGGAATAATTCATACCATTTAAAATGCTGAAAGAAGTAGTATAAGAGTCGTACTGAGAATTTCCAGCATTAGTATAAGCATTTCTCATATTTAAGAACTGATAATTTTCGCTAAAATTCGTAAAATGCAGATTTGCTTCCATCCCGCCAAAAGTTAAAAAACCATAATTATAATTATGAGTCATTTGCAAGAAACCAGTGTCATAAGCATAAATATCATTATTATTTACGTCCTGATATTTGAATAAAATATGATTTTTTGCTTCTGATTTAGACATAAATACATTTAAACCACTATCGCCCTGGACAATGATTCCTTCTCTAATTAAATAAGTAAATCCATCTGTATCGTGAAAAAAGGCAACTATGTCAAATGTATCTTCAGGAACAACCTGATTGATATATTGTTTCCAAATATGAGTATAATTAAGGTTCTTTCTGTTATGGATAACGACCATAACCGGCAAGGCATCAAAGCTAATCCCAAACATTCTTGCTTTAGCAAAAACGAAGTTTGTTTTGATTATTTCATTATCAGTTTGAGCAACAATTTTTCCGTTATAAGTGGGTGGATTTGCTTCGGATAAAGGGAAAACGCTGTTGTCAATAGTTATAGTAAAGACAATTTC